>JASFLF010000480.1:0-3991 GCA_050118235.1 Gammaproteobacteria bacterium
ATAGACGGTAAACGCATCCAGGCCAAGGGCTACGGGCAGGAAAAACCCGTGGCCAGCAATCTTACTGCGGAAGGTCGTGCACTAAATCGGCGCGTGGAAATCCTGATTGTCAATAGCGGCCGCTAGGTTACGCCAACCCTGATAACTCTTTGCTTTTATTGGGAAATTCCCTTTTGGCGGGGAACGCTTAATAACATTTATGCCCTCGCTAAAAAAACAGAAAATAGTTGATTTCCGCCGGTTTCTGAGCCATTCTGGCAAGGTTTGAACAGGTATAACATCCGGGCGACACAGCCGCATAAACCTACAGCCATTTTGGACGATACAGATTTGAATGACGCATTCAGTTTTTGTATTAGCTCGCTTTACCTGCACTGTTTGCGAACGACATATTTTGTGAAAGTTGTAGTTTGCGAACCTCGTAGTCCATTTTCCTTAATCGATCTATTGTGAATTCCCACAATCCAAATTACCCCAGTCTGGTAGACATGTTAAGCGGAAAATCTCGCGATAAACAAGATATCGACATCTTAAGCGAGAACTACCAACGTTTGCTGGAAGACTATCATGTCCAGGGGCAGATTTTGGAAGTGTCCAATAGGATATTGCGCAGCGGCAATACATCCAACACCTTGGAAGAGGCTTTTAAGACTGTCATCGACATTTGCCAATCTGCATTTGGCGCGGACACTTCGGTGATCGAACTGTTTGATGAACAGCAGCACAAACTTGTCGGCGTAGCCACTGACTACGGCCCCTACAATCCGGAAGGCTACTTCGAACTGCCGCTGGATGAACAATCCCTCTCCGGTATGGCGTTTAAGGCCGGACACACGGTCGCCATAGATGATGTGGTTAACGATCCCCGGGTTAGCCAACGAATCCGGCGCATCTTCTCCGCCCGATCGGGTATAGCCGCGCCATTGATTGTCGATGGCAAATCCATTGGCGTACTGTTAACTATGATGAATGAACGCGAGCATAGCTTCAATGCACGTGATGTCAATCTTATGGAGGGGCTCGCGGCGGAAGCGGCACTAGCCGTGCACACACAAATGCTGCACAAACAGCGCATCCAGGCCGAACACCGATTTCAACGCTTAGTGGAAAACGCCCCATCGGTCATTCTTCTGATAGACCAGAACTGCACCATTCAAGAAGCCAATCATCGAGCGGTTAACGTGTTCGAAGAGTCCGACTTGGTGGGCAAGCGAATCGAGGAGTTTATCGCGGCAGACGAGTTAGAGCGTGTATTAAGTAGCTTCAAGAGTTTGCGATTGGATAGCTCCCTGACTTTGGAAGCCACCATAGTCAGCAAAAACAATCACTTCATTGACGTTGCCATAAGTGCCAATTTGTTGTCTATCGCAGGTCAGTTGGTGATCCAGGCTTTTTTTCTCGACATTACCCAACGCAAACTCGCCGAAGCGGCGTTGTATGAGGAAAAAGAGCGTGCCCAGATCACCTTAAGTTCAATCGCAGATGGCGTGGTTGTCACCGACCAATATGGCGTGATTACCTCAATCAACCCCAAAGCCGAAACGTTAACCGGATGGAGCGCAGAAGATGCCCGCGGGCAGGCGGCGCCCACGGTTTTAAAAATCGCGGACGAGGAAACGCAACTTCCCATATCCGGCATCATCGATAAATGCTTGCACAAAGGCCAGCCGGTCGAACTGGCGGGATCGGCGGTACTTGCCCGGCGCAACGGCGGCAACAGCGCCGTTGAGTTATCCATTGCGCCCATGCGCGACCGTTCCGGCAAATCCAATGGTGCGGTCATCGTTATACACGACGTCAGTGAAGCTCGCAAAATGGCCGACGAAATGCAGTTCCTGGCCACTCACGACACGCTCACCGGCCTGGTCAACCGCGGCGAGTTTGAACGACGGCTCAATGACGCCATCCAGTCTGCGGGCAGCAACGACATCCAATACGCTTTGTGTTACCTGGATTTGGACCGTTTCAAGGTGGTCAATGACACCGCAGGCCATGTTGCCGGCGACGAATTACTGATACAACTCACGGCATTGTTAAAATCCAAAGTGCGTAATAGTGACACCTTAGCCCGCTTGGGGGGTGACGAGTTCGGTGTCTTGCTGCACAGTTGTCCCTTGGACAAAGCCAGCGAAATTGCAGAATCCATTCGCCGCTTGGTCAAGGAATTCCGCTTTGTATGGGAAGGGAAAACCTTTGAAATCGGCGCCAGTATCGGTGTCATCGCCATTAGCGCGCAAAGCGGCGAACTCAAAGAAATACTCAGCGCCGTGGACACGGCGTGCTATCTTGCCAAAGAACAAGGCCGCAACCGTATTCATATTTTCAGGCCCGGCGATGAAGAGATTGCCCGCCGCCACGGCGAAATGGAATTAACCCACCGCATACGCCGCGCCATCAAGGAAGACCGCTTCGTTTTGTGGCAACAACCGCTGGAACCTCTAAACGATGAATTGCAACACATTCAGGCCTGTGAAATTTTCGTGCGCATGCTTGATGAACGCGATCAAATTATATATCCCAGCGTATTCATTCCCGCCGCTGAACGCTATCAATTAATGCCGGACATAGACCGCTGGGTTGTTAGGGCCGTGTTTAAAGCCATACAGCAGGAGCAGTTGTTACAGGATGAACAATCTTACTGTTTTATTAATCTTTCCGGACAATCACTAGGCGATAACGACTTACTGCAATTGATTGTTGACAAACTTGACAGCGCCTCCATTGCACCTGAGCGCATTTGTTTTGAAATTACGGAAACGGCGGCCATCTCCAATCTCGCGCACGCCATCAATTTCGTCACCGTCCTGGAAAGCCGTGGTTGTTGTTTCGCCTTGGACGATTTCGGCAGCGGTTTAAGTTCTTTCGCTTATCTAAAAAACCTGCCGGTGGATTTCATCAAGATCGACGGTCATTTCATAAGAGACATGGTCCAGAACCCTGTGGATCGCACCATGGTCGAGGCCATCAGTAAAATAGGCCACGTCATGGGAATTCAAACTATCGGTGAGTTTGTCGAGGATACGGCAACGCGCGATGCGTTAAAACAGGCCGGCGTGGACTACGCACAAGGTAACGGCATCGCGAGACCAAAACCGCTTTAAAGCATTCACCAGTAGTAACTCAGTGCCAGAGTGCCATATAGAAATTCTGGATCCTCTCGCTCATAAGATTGCGTCCCCAAGGACAATCCCAGACTGAAATTTTGCATCACATCGAATTCCAACGTACCGCCATAACTGAATGTTCTTGTTTGGTCTATGGCGGAAACACTTTGTATCCAATACCCGCTTAAGCTACCCCAGGAAAGATAATAACTTCCGCCTAAGGTATATAAATAGTCCGAAAATCCGACAGAACTGACCAACTTCAAGCGCGTATAATCGAAAGCTAACAAAATTTCCGCATAGTCCAGTAGCAGTTGTGAATAATAGTGCTTGCCGTACTCCCCATAGAAATAGAAATTTCCGAGAAACTCCGCGCCGACATTGATGGCAAATCCTTCACTGCTGGTCTCGCGAGTGACTCTTCCTCCGGTAAAACTAAATTCCCGAATTTGCGGCTTAAATAAAGCGATAATATTATCGATTTGGTAACCCAATGTGCCTCTTAAGGTTTTGACATTGATATTTTCCTGGTCGTCCCAGTATTCGAATTCCACCCCCAAAGGGATTTTCGCCTCATAATCGGATTCCAATCCCAGCAACACTGTATAGGGTTGTATTTCCCGGCCGGTTTCGCTGGATTTTATATATAGTTGGCCCAGGGATAAAACCAATCGGCGCTGCTCGGGCAAGGCAATGTTGGCATCCAGATAATAATCACTGCCCTCCTCACTATCCGCGGTGCCCGATATCGTTACCACGGATACAGCATCGGAAACCGTATCCGAATCCGCATAAAGCGGCAATACAAAAAAGGCCGCCAATAAGAAGGCGGCCGGTTTTATACTATTCTTATGCACCCCATTCATACAACTGAGCTTAGTGAGCCT
>JASFLF010000481.1:0-3986 GCA_050118235.1 Gammaproteobacteria bacterium
CACCCTTAGAAAAATCTGGGACTTTCTGGCCGGTGCGCTGCTGGAGCCAATCCGTCAATTGTATATAGTGCTTTTTGCCGCTTTCCGTGTGCGCCAGGTAAGAATATAGCCCACCGCAAAGCACTGCGATGATGAACCATTTTTTCATGGTGACTTACTTTTTACTGTGCTTTTCAATTTTCTTTTTTATGGCGCTAGAACGTTCGACCATTCCAGCCCCACATTGTCCGTTCGGCATTGGCGAACTCGATATAGATGCGTTCCTGAGGAATTCCCAAGTGTTTGTTGACAAGGGAGCATAATTCGCTTGATAAGGAGCCTGTGGTTTCTTGTGGTAAGCCTATGCTTTTCAATTCCAAATAGGCGGCCGGTTCATCGTTGCCCGCGAACATCATGGGAACCGGCGGTGGCAACGCCACCATGACGTAATTTTCTGATTTACCCAGTCCTTCTGACACGGTTTTGGATGCATGTTGCATTAACTGCGCGGCTGTCGCGGCATCGAACTCCCGATTGGTTTGAATGTTTAGATAAGGCATACTGGTCCCCCCTTTGGATGAATGTGGTGTGTGAACGCTCGCCGCAAATTCTAACACCGACGCGTGGCTGACAAAAATGCGCAAATAATGGGTAGCCTTGTGTAGCCTGGATTTGCTGTAGTGCGGCGCCTTGTTAACCGTTGGCGGCTTTCGGTTCTTCATCCTCGGTTTCGGTGACACTCAGCCGGTTGCTTTCAGCCCACTGGATGATGTAGGCAAACATTTCCGGATGAAATTTTTTCAGATCCGGATCGATGGAGATGCATTTCACACCGTTAACCGTCATTGGATACAGCAATGGCGAATAACGAATACGCTGATCACGGCCAAACGTGGATAACATACCGCTCATTCTTTCGGCCCAGTCACTGGGACGAAATTTTCGTCCGTTTGTTGTAACTCCTTCAATGACTATTCTTTTCACGATTTTTTTTAACTCGGTTAGTTTGTATGATGGAACTGGAACAATTCAGTATGTCGGCGCCATTGCTTAAAACTTAAATTGCCTTAACGCTCATTTGTAGTCTTAATACTTGAACGCTCCGGATTTCGAGCACTGTATTCGATGTGCGTACTAAATGAGTACTAAGAAAGTTGTACGGTAAGACGTTCAGATCCAATATTGGTTTCGTTTTTCTTCTCTTTGCGGGTATTGCTGGTTAACTGTTGAAATACTTCTATGACGGAAAGCCACACGGCGGATACCACCAGCGATTCTTGCCAATGGGCTTCTATAAGATTTGCCGCATTTTACCATTTGTCGCATCAGGATGCATGCGAACATGGTGGAAGGTAATGGTAGAAGATAAATGGGACTGTAAGTTTGGGAATTTACAACTAATTTTCAGATTTATGGATTCAATCAGTGGGGCCTTTAAAATTCACGGCCGGGTTTATCCGCAAATATCTTAGGTTATTAGCCTTTCTGGACCGGAATAGCTTATAATTTGCCGCTTGACGTTGCGAAGACTTGGCAGTACTTTTAACCGTTTGGCGTGCCCTAACAAATATGCATTAAATCAACTTTGCCACTTCAATCGGTCACGTCTTAATGCGGTACGTGCATGGGGCTCGATCGCTCAAGCAAAGACTTCACAATCAGTGAATATAGAGACAAAAGAGAGAAAAGCAGTGAAACTCAGTGGTTCGGAAATCATAGTCCAGTTCCTCCAGGATGAAGGGGTAGAGTACTTATTTGGTTACCCCGGCGGAGCGGTGTTACACATATACGACGCATTGTATAAACAAGATAAAATCAAGCATATCTTGGTGCGCCATGAGCAAGGCGCTACTCACGCCGCCGATGGCTACGCTAGAACCACCGGCAAACCCGGCGTGGTGCTGGTGACCTCAGGCCCTGGAGCCACCAACGCGGTGACAGGCATTGCCACGGCGTATATGGATTCCATTCCCATGGTCATCATTACCGGTCAGGTGGCCACCCAATATATAGGCAGTGATGCGTTTCAGGAAGTGGATTCCGTGGGGATCACCCGGCCTTGTGTCAAGCACAATTTTTTGGTCAAGCGCCTGGAAGACTTGGCGGAAACGCTGAAAAAGGCATTTTATATCGCCACCACCGGCCGCCCTGGTCCGGTGGTAGTGGACATTCCCAAAGATGTTACCGCACCGAACATTGAGGTAGATTACAAATACCCTGAGCAAGTGTTTATGCGCTCCTACAATCCCACGGTAAAAGGCCATCCCAAACAGGCCAAGCGGGCGGTTGACCTGATTATGTCCGCCAAACGGCCCATGATTTATACCGGTGGCGGCGTGATACTGAGTAATGCCGAGAAGGAATTGATCGAATTTACCCAACACCTGGGATATCCCATTACCAATACTTTGATGGGCTTGGGCTCCTATCCCGGCTCCGACAAGCAGTTTTTAGGCATGTTGGGAATGCACGGTACGTACGAAGCCAATATGGCTATGCACGAATGCGATGTGCTTATTGCCATCGGTGCTCGTTTCGATGACCGTGTTACCGGGGATACTGAAAAGTTTTGCCCCCACGCGCAAATCATTCATGTGGATATTGATCCCTCGTCTATATCAAAAAATATTCGCGTGGACGTTCCCATTGTGGGCGACGTGAAAACCGTGTTACATGGTTTTATTGAGGAGATGAAGTCCCGTAAAGACAAACCGGACCAAAAGGCACTGGCCAAATGGTGGGAGCAAATCAATCAATGGAGAGCCGAAGATTGTTTGCGATACGATCGCAATAGCAGTTTGATCAAGCCCCAATATGTTATCGAAAAATTATATGAAGTGACCGGGGGCGATGCCTTTATCACTTCCGATGTGGGGCAACATCAGATGTTCACCGCACAGTTTTACAAATTTAATAAAACGCGTCGCTGGGTAAACTCCGGAGGCTTGGGCACTATGGGGTTCGGCTTGCCGGCGGCCATGGGGGTGCAACTGGCGTTTCCGGAGGAGAAAGTCGCTTGTGTAACCGGTGAGGCCAGCATTCAAATGTGTATCCAGGAGCTGTCCACCTGCATGCAATATGAGTTGCCAATTAAAATAGTTACTTTAAACAACCGCTATATGGGCATGGTACGCCAATGGCAGGAGTTTATTTACGAAAGCCGCTATTCCCATTCTTACATGGAAGCCTTGCCGGATTTTGTCAAACTGGCGGAAAGCTACGGCCATATCGGCATTCAAGTCGACAAGCCCTCTGATGTTGAAGACGCCTTGAAAGAAGCGTTTGACAAGTACAAAAATCGCTTGGTATTCCTGAATTTCATCACCGACCAATCGGAAAATGTGTATCCCATGATCATGACCGGTCAAGGACACCACGAAATGTACTTATCATCCGCAAGAGGATTGGCCTGATCATGCGACATATTATCTCGATATTGCTGGAGAATGAATCCGGCGCGTTGTCTCGAGTGGCGGGATTGTTCACAGCTCGTGGATACAACATCGAATCTCTGACGGTGGCGCCTACCGAGGACGCTACCTTATCGCGTATCACCTTGGTGACCCGCGGCTCGGAAGAGGTGATTGAACAAATCACTAAACAGCTTAATAAGCTGGTAGATGTGGTCAAGCTGGTGGATTTGACCGAAGGGGACCACATCGAGCGCGAAATGATGATGATTAAAGTGCGTACCAATGGAAAAGACCGCGAAGAAGTTAAGCGCTTGGCAGATATTTTTCGTGGCCGCATCATTGATGTGACGGATACCACTTATACCATCGAACTCACCGGCAATGGCGCCAAACTGGATGCTTTCATCAAAGCGCTGACCGCGCCTATTTTGGAGACGGTACGCTCAGGGGTAGCCGGAATCCTGCGTGGTGAAAAAGCGCTGCATACCTAAGGCGGCATGGGTTCTCACGCGTAAAACCAACAAAATTCAACCTACATTACAATCAACAATACGATCTACAATACGATCTACAATACAATAAAGTCATCGAGGA
>JASFLF010000482.1:0-3986 GCA_050118235.1 Gammaproteobacteria bacterium
ACAGACACAAAGTTACATTCCGAGGTCACCCCCACTCCCAGGAAACAGGATCTAAGTAGGAAAAATTTCCAAAATTAACCGCTGATAGGTCAGTAGTGGTAATGGTCAATTCACCATCAGATGCGGACCACCTAGTCCCCGGCGGTGTAAAGGTAGAAAAAATGTTTTGCAATGTCGAGTGATTCGGCATCACTGACGTGTCATAGTGATAATAGAAAACGGTTGATGGGTTATTTAAAAACTTATCAGGTGTTAAAGCGGTATCTGATATTCGCACTTCATCAATCAAACCAACAAAATTCCTCCGATAAGTTTGGCCAGCGGAGAGATTGTAATTCCCAGCCCCAATGTATAAGGGTTCATCCCCGAAGAATATTGGTCTTGCGGTGAATGCTTTCAAACCCTCCGGAATACCATCAACATATAGGCTAAGCAGCGCCTGACCACTATCAAGCGTTTGATATGTTTCGGCAACATGGTGCCATTCGTTGTCATCAAATGTAGATGCCGACTCGACAACTTCACCAGCATTACCTCCAAAGCCGATAGAAGCGGCAAAAGCGCCAACTTTTCCGGATATAAAAGGATTGTCCGACACACCTTGATTGTAAAATATATTAAATGCATCAAGAAAATTGCCGCCTCCTTCGAAGTTTTGTTTACTAACAATTACGTGGGGATTTACGCCTCCACCAACAATGTTGTTATACGGTTTTACAAACGCCTCTACAGTAAAGTCACCTGAAACAGGTAAAAGCGCATCATCGTCTACTTGTACATAGTCGAAATCACTCCTTGCATCCAAAGATGAAAAACCAGTAGTCGTAAAAGGCGCAACATCGTTGCTGATGCTCAAGGTGCCTACTCCTGTACCATCTAAACTATGGCCGCTGCTGTCGGTAAAATCACCTTCAAAAGAGTATTGAGCAATTGGTATAGACTCTGTAGGCGGATTATCTAGCATATCAAATCTTATGCGCCGGCCAACCTGGAAGGCCAAAGGTAATTTGCTACCATCGTCGGAAACACCCTCCCATCTGGTTATATTGGACGGTGTAGCGGTAACCTCGGCTGTCATGGACCAGCCCGCGTCAGGTAAGCTACCGATTACCATACCATCTGTGCAGCAAGCCGACCAAGTATGATTACCGGTAAAGATAGTGCCGCCCCCTGATGAATTGCTCTCAGTAGCATCATCTCGCACTACAAGAGCCGCGTTGGCGCCAGTCAGTTCAAGCCTGGAACGGAATGATCCGCCGGATCCATCATTGGCTTTATCGTGGACCAGAAACAAGTGAAGTCCGTCGCTGGCGTTGACGAAAAACAAGCTTGTTGTCTGCGAAGTTGCAGGAGGGAAAATACCGTTGTAACTGGCACGGTTAGGTACGCCGTAGGAATAATAGGCAGCGGCACTAATGTCAGCCTGTATCGGTGTAAGAAAACCGACGATTGCAGTATCGAAATCCCCGGCGCCAGGCGAGCTTTCTTGCGCCACTCGAACAGACCGTCCAGAGGGTTGAACCTCGAAATTGATCGTTGCTGTATCTACAACAGTCTGAATCCCAATGTCGGTAAGCCCGGTGGCCGCATTGCTGGCAATGTAGATAGTCACTTCTACCGTGCTATAGGTGGCGCTTCGAATACTACCGCTAATCCCAAGATTCGACGATATTATGGCACGAGCTGAACCCAGCGCAGATCCCGTAACCGTAATATCCAACATCTGTCCTTGACTGCCTACGCTCGGATTGACCGCTGTGATAGTTGGAGGCTCAGAAGATATAACCTCGAAAGTTGTTGTTGTCGTTCCACCTGGAGTCGTGAATGTAACGATGCGAATGCCCGGATCGGCGTCGTCAGCGATCTGGATCTGAATGTCACGACGTGCATCATCTCCAATGCCGATCGCGGTTATGATTACGCCGTCCCCACTGGCTGATATGCTGATGATGTCACTGAGACCCGAACCCAGGATTTCTCCTGATACCATTTCCCCCTGTATCCCATAGTCGGGAATAATAGCGTTAATCACCGGAGCTTTATGCTCAACCGTGAAGGCCACCGTTGCATTACCATTCAAAGTCATGACGCCTAATGTCGTCAGCCCGGTAACTGCGAGCGAGTCGATAGTGATGTCTGCCACTACGCTGTTACCGGTAGCGTTGATGATACTGCCACTGATCCCGGGATTATCGGATATCACTTGCTGCGCGGTGGCAAGGTTGGAACCGCTGAAGCTGATTTGGAAGGTAGTTCCTTGTACGCCGCTGTTGGGCGTCGCATTGGTAATTACAGGTGGCGGAAGAAGTTCTGTATTAAATTCCGTGATAAAATCGCCGGTTAAACCATTACCTGCGAGGTCACGTATACCGTTGGCACGCAGACTCACATTATATAGCGTATCAAATGCCAAAGGCTCGTCGGGAGTAAAAATGAATCCAACCGCGCCGTTTTGCGTAAACGAACCACCAAGCTGGTCACCGTTAGCTTCCAATGCAAAGTTTAAGCTGTTAATCGTATCAGGATTAATGGGCTCGTCGAATATCACCGAGACAATCGTTGTCAGCGGAACACCATTAGCGCCATCGGCTGGAACAATGCTGGTTACAACAGGTGGCGTATTGTCGTTCGCCACCATCAGCGCTGTGCCATTCTTGTCATTTGTAACAATGATCGATACATTGCCCGACGCGTCCACCGCTTGTACCTGCAGATTGTTCGTTTCATCAAGATTCAGTGGCACTATCACGCTAAATAATCCGGACTCTGAGGTGGTAGTGTTGACCGGGCTTGAACCTCCCATTACCGTTATTATGCTAAAGGGTTCCGCGCTTCCCGAAACCTGTATACTTGGCTGATTCGTTAACACAGGAACCGTATTAACGCTAGGCGCATCCGGCGGTGTCGTATCGGGCGGTACGGTTTGGAAGCTGGAAAGTTTCACACCATTGGCGGGTGTTTGTAGCAAGTTACCGCAGACGTCGCGCACGCCGCTGGTGAGGCGTATGTGGATCTGTGTGTCTTCCGGCAAGTTAGGTATCGGTGTGTAGGTTAATGTGGTATTCAAGTTGCTGAATAAGGGACGTCCCTGTACAGGCATGCCTTCATCAACTAAATCGCCGCCCGATTCAGTGGCATTTTTATAGAAGCCAATAGTGCTGTTCTGCAAGTCTCCTTGGATGAACCGCAAGCTGCTTAGGTCGATGCGGTTGGTGAAGTTAAGCACTATAGGTTGATTCAGTGGCTGCTCTATCGAACCGCTGTCCGGTACCACGCTGAGCAGCGATAAATCGCCGGTTATGGAACAATCCTGCGCGGTGCTGAATGTCCAGGAAAAGGTTTCCGGCATTTCCGCGCCGGATGAATCGCTGCAGATGCCGCCGGTACCGCCTACTAAGGTGGCGCGGTAGCGTGTATTGGGTTTGAGAAATGCCTGGCTCAACGGATCCGGCAAACCCAGACGCAATACAGCTATGGTGGTGCCGCCGGCCGTGGGATTTTCGACTGTAAGGTCCGTGGGAATATGTCGCACGGGTTTGCCGTCGTTATCCAGTTCTTCCAAATAAAACGTGCCGTCACTGATTAGCTTGGCCGACAGTACTTCTAGGCCTTTGGCGGGATCTCCGCCGATGGGGGCGGTGACGATATTGTTCCAAGTATCGGCCGTTATGCAGGCGCTGGGCGGGGTGAACGCGGCCACCACGGAAGTAGTCACCGGCACATTAGGCTGGCCGTTGAGCGGATTGATGCCTATTACCGTAGGCGATAAATCCGCCGGCAGGGGCTCAAAATTCGCCGGATACAGATTGTTGATTAAACAAGCAGCGCCATCCGGTCCGGTGTCGACACTCAAGGTAATGTTGCGACTGGCAATGCCTTGGCAGGCGATGATCTCCCCTTGCAGCAGCGACCGTACGCGATAGGCCACGCGCGCCGTTCGCCCCGGTGGTATGGTGCCTATGGTGCGTACGTCGTTTGAAAGCGGA
>JASFLF010000483.1:0-3985 GCA_050118235.1 Gammaproteobacteria bacterium
GAGGTTTTACCGGGGATTTTCCGCGGCATAGGCTTTCGAATCAAATGCACGACTTGTTCTTTGACGGGCGTGTGTCCCGTCGTGGCCATAGGCACTTGTTTATTGCCAAGCAGTTTCAAGCGCCGCGCCCACCGATAGGCCAGGCGTTGTCCTCGATAACCCCACTCGATCATGACTTTGCGCATCAATTTGATGGTGGTCGGGTCGGTGATATTGAGAAACGCCATGGATATCTGGCTGCCCAGGTTGTAATGTTTCTGGCCGTGTTGACGCAATACATTGCGCATGTGTATGGACACATCACCGAAGTCGATATTAACCGGACAAGGATTTAAACATTTGTGGCACACCGTGCAATGGTCGGCGACGTCGTTCATTTCGTCAAAATGACGCGCCGATATGCCGCGGCGGGTTTGCTCCTCGTATAAAAACGCTTCGATGATCAAACCGGTGGCCAGTATTTTATTGCGCGGGGAGTACAACAGATTGGCCCTGGGTACATGGGTATTACACACGGGCTTGCATTTGCCGCAACGCAAACAGTCTTTGATTTCCGTGTTAAGTTCGCCCAGTTCACTGGCCTCCAATATAATGGCTTCTTGTTGCACTAATCGCAGTGACGGAGTGTAGGCATTGTCCAATCCGGAACCTTGCAGGAGTTTCCCCGGATTAAAAATTTGTTTTGGATCGACTTCTTTTTTGTATTTGGTGAACGCATCCACCGCAGGTTTGTCCAGATAGCGGATTTTGGTGATGCCTATGCCGTGTTCGCCGGATATCACACCGCCAAGGGACTCGGCGATATTCATGATTCTGGTCACCACTTGTTCGGCTTCGTGCAGCATGTCGTAGTCGTTGGAGTGCACCGGGATATTGGTGTGAACGTTGCCGTCGCCGGCGTGCATGTGGGTGGCGACGAATAAGCGGCTGCTGCGTTTGTCTTTATGAATGGTATCCAAGGTGTTACGGATTTTTTCCAGTTCCCGGCCGGCGAATATTTCTTTCAACGGTTTTTCTACGCTGCGGCGATAGGAGATTCGCAAACTGCGTTGTTGCAGCAAGCGGAACAAGGTGGTTTCAGGCGCCACAGCATCCCGGGTCAGCACTTCGTGATCGATGACCACTTCCGCATTGAGCAGTGCCTGGTGATGGATGGCCGGTTCATCCAGGTGATCAATAATGGCTTGCCATTGTTGCTTGACGCTGTGTAAGTGTTCTCTGGCGGCGGTTTGCTTGGCTTGAATGATGACATCGTTTTCAATGCTGGTCTCGAACTCCAGTTTTGGAAGTGTGCTGACAATGTCACCGTCCAGATAATCCAATACCGCATCGATCATGCGCAACTTGTTGTTGGTTGACAGCTCTATGTTGATGCGCTCTATGTGCTCGCTATACTCGCCCAGCTTGTGCAGCGGAATCACAACGTCTTCGTTAATCTTGAATGCGTTGGTATGGGCGGCGATGGCCGCAGTGCGCGCGCGGTCCGACCAAAAGCGGTGACGGGCTTCGGGGCTTACGGCGATAAAACCTTCGGCGTTTCTGGCGTTGGCCATGCGCACGACGGTGGAAGCCGCTTCGGCGACTTTGTCGTCGTTATCACCGGCGATGTCGATGAGTAAGAGCATTTTCGGGCAATCCCGGCGCGCGGCTTTGGCCGTATAACGTACTGCTCTGATGTAGCGTTCGTCCAGGTGCTCCATACCGGCGAGGGTGACGTTGTCCAAGTTGTCCAGATAATCTTTGGTTTCAACGATTGCCGGCACCGCCAGGCGCATGTCCGCACCATAAAACTCCAGACACACAGTGCGAAGGTATTGCGGCATACGATGCAATACAAAAGTGGCTGAAGTGATCAAGCCGTCACAGCCTTCTTTTTGGATGCCGGGTAATCCCCCGAGGAATTTGTTGGTAACGTCTTTTCCGAGCCCTAGTTTGCGCAACTCTTTGCCGGGGATGTGCAACAGGCGGGGTTCGCTTTCCAGGGTTTTGCCATTGGCTTTGAAGCGGCTTATGCGAAACGCTACCATATCTTGTTCGTGGATCTTGCCCAGATTGTGATTGAGGCGCTCCACGAAAAGCCACGAACCGTCCGGCGTGACCATCTTCCAGGAAACCAGATTGTCCAGCGTGGTGCCCCACAGTACGGCTTTTTTCCCGCCGGCGTTCATGGCGATGTTCCCGCCGATGCAAGAGGCATCCTGTGAAGTGGGGTCCACGGCGAACACGCAACCGGCGGCTTCGGCGCGCTCGGCCACTCGCCGGGTCACCACCCCGGCGCCCACATGAATGGTGGTCACGGATGTTTCTACGCCCGGCAACGCGCGGATTCGGACCTCGTCGATATGATCGAGTTTTTCGGTGTTGATGACCGCGCAGCGGGTGGTCAACGGCACGGCTCCCCCTGTATAGCCGGTGCCGCCGCCGCGGGGAATGATGGATAGGCCTAATTCCACGCACGCTTGCACCACATCCCGAGTCTCCTGCTCGCTGTCCGGGGTGATGACCACAAAGGGGAATTCCACCCGCCAGTCGGAGGCGTCGGTGACATGAGAGACCTTTGCATAACCGCCAAAGTGCACGTTGTCGCGGCGGGTCACGCGGCTCAATTTGCGCGTGGCCTGTTTTCGCAAATCGTTTTCTTCGAACAACCATTGTTCAAAATCTTTCACGGCTCGCCGGGCTTGTTCGACCAATTTCAGCGCTAAGGTGTTGCCGTCTGCGCGGGCCACGATTTGATCCAGGCGATGATGTAAAGCGTGTACTAATGAGCCACGACGTTTTTTATCCCCCAATAAATCGTCTTGAATATAAGGATTGCGGGCAATGACCCACATGTCACCCAGTACTTCAAACAGCATACGCGCCGAACGGCCGGTTTTACGCTGGGAACGCAGTTCGTTGAGAATCTCCCACATGTCGTGCCCCAGATAGCGGATAACGATTTCGCGATCGGAGAAAGACGTATAATTGTAGGGGATTTCGCGTATGCGTTTGGTATCAAAAGTCATTTTAGGGATTGATTGTGATAAAGTGGCTTCACGCTTTATAAAGATGGATTTATGTGTATTTTATCTTAAAAGGTCTGGAGTCGGGCCAAATTTAGTCGAACCATTTAGTCGAACCATTTAGTCGAACCAAAATGTATGGAATGTTTTGTGAATTGTATAGTGAAACAAATACAACAAAATTTCCAAGTGCCGCGTTAAAATACTTTGCTTGCTATTAAAGAATCGGATTAAAGGGATCAGACCTCAGTGATGATGCTTAGTTTAACTTGTTCACACCAGAAACACAGCAAACAAAACGCTATAAAATTCCTTATTGGCCTATTCATAGGAATTGGTTTGTTCATCGATCTAAGTACGGCACGCGCCGGACCGTGGGAGCAAGCCGAGCAAGCGTATGACAATGGTGATTATGAACAAGCGATTCGCCTCTGGCGGCAAATGGCTAATCAGAAAGATCCACGGGCGCAAAATCAACTGGGCGAAATGTATAGCAAAGGTCGCGGGGTGCGTCGCGATTTCAGTCAAGCGGAGTTTTGGTTCGAACGCAGCGCGCATCAAGGGTATAGCGACGCTCAATACAATCTGGCCAGTTTGCACCGTTCCGGTAGAGGAGTGCGTAAAGACCCCAAAAAAGCCGCCAAATGGTTTCTGGAAGCGGCAAAACAAGGCCATATAAAAGCCCAATACAACTTGGGCGTCATGTATGAAAACGGTTGGGGAGTAGATAGAGACAGTGAAAAAGCGGCCTTTTGGTACCAGAAGGCGGCCGCTCAGGATTACGAATTAGCGGCGAAAAAACTCGCGAAGTTGGGCACAACAACGATTTCGGCGGTGGAGAAGTCAGCGTTGCCGGGTGTGGAAAAATTGCGCCACGCCGCGCGTGATGGCAATGCGGATGTGGTAGGCCGATTGATTGCCAGCGGTGTGAGTGTCAATGAAGCGGATGAATACGGTCAAACCGCGCTCATGGAGGCAGC
>JASFLF010000484.1:0-3984 GCA_050118235.1 Gammaproteobacteria bacterium
CAGCAGTTGGGTCATATTCGATAACAGTCATACGACGGATTTCTGCGCGTTGCACAACATTATCGCGAGGAATGAAATGAACCATGGTTGTGCCAAGCTTGCTGGCCAACGCTTCGATCAGCTCATCTTCACGATCGGTGTTACGGCTGTTACAGATCAGACCAGCCAAACGCACGCCACCGGAGTTGGCATATTTCACGATACCCTTGGAGATGTTGTTGGCAGCGTACATAGCCATCATCTCGCCAGATACCACGATGTAGATTTCCTGAGCTTTGTTTTCACGAATCGGCATCGCGAAACCACCGCACACAACGTCACCTAATACATCGTAGAATACGAAGTCCAGGTCTTCGTCGTAAGCGCCTTCTTCTTCCAGAAAGTTGATGGAAGTGATAACGCCGCGGCCAGCGCAACCAACACCTGGCTCAGGACCGCCGGACTCGACGCATTTAATGTCGCCATAACCGACTTTTAATACATCTTCCAGCTCGAGGTCTTCCACGGTACCGGCTTCAGCAGCCATTTCCATGATAGTATTCTGAGCCTTGGAATGCAGAATCAAACGAGTAGAGTCAGCTTTGGGGTCACAACCCACGATCATGACTTTCTTGCCCATTTCAGCCAAACCGGCTACGAGGTTTTGTGTAGTAGTGGACTTACCAATACCACCTTTACCGTAAATTGCACATTGACGTAATGCCATTGTTTTTCTCCTTAACGTTGGACAAAGTGAGTTTGTCGGATCTACTAATGGCAAACGCCGTGCCAGCTCCTTAATTTAGTTGCAAGTGTCTGAATCTATGAGAAATATTCGATACGAGAATGAATAAAATCAGAGTAAGATCTGCTACAATTCCTTATCATTTGTATGATTAATTACACACTAAAATACTCAACAATGACAAAAAGCAATGACCAAAGCACCATCATGAACACGACGTTACCCGTCAACGCTAAGGTGCCCATTAACCGCTGCAATCTGCCGGCAGAAGTACTGGGCGATTTGAGTTTTCAAACCAATCCAAAGTCACTCTATATCGATGGCGTAAATCAGCTTCACTGTCGTTTTTTTCAACAATTGGATATGGAGTCAGATGCTGGCGCACGTGCTCACTGGTTTCTGCAACATATGAGCGCGCATTTTAGGCTGGATAACCTGGAGGAGGCGGGATATGACACTGCCATGTCCGTGGATCGCAGCAGAGCTAATTTTTTACGGGTGTTACGAGGTTGGTTTTTTGATTCAGATAGCGTCGAAGGCGCAGTGATCAAATCATGGGTGGAATCACGCTTTGGATTGATTCCAAGATATCATCAAGGTCCCATACGTAATATTGAGGACGATGCCTATTCACGATTCGCATCACAGAGCTCACGTGGTTTATACAATACCAACGCTTTGGAAGCACAATTAGATTTGTTGTACAGCTTCTGCCAATATGAGCTGTCGCGACGATTTCCCGAGGAAAAATCAATTGTATTGTATAGGGGGCAAAATAGTTTGCAGTCTTTGGAACAATTACCTATTCAGAAGGGAGACATTGACAGTAAATCTTCCATGACTTTATTGCTGAATAATGTCAGTTCTTTTACTTCTGACTTATCACGTGCCGGTGAATTCGGTGACATGATAATCAGTAGCGAAGTACCGTTTGCCAAATTACTGTTCTTCAGCGGATTAATGCCTGGGATTATGACGAGCGAAAGGGAGTACGCTGTTATCGGTGGTCTTTATAATGTGAAATTGATAATAGATCTAGGCAACCAATAACTTGGGCGCGCGGAAAATAGCGCTTTATTCCCGTGTATGTTATTCCTTAGAAAGTTACTCCTGCGAATCCTCTTCTCTGGTGCGCAAATTATTGTCATGCGCAAATTTCATTACGGACTGGAATACGGTTGGACGCAGTTGTTGCAAAGAACTTTCAACCGCCAATACCTTCTGACCGTCAACGACTCGCGGACTCACTCCAGGAGCGTAATGCAAGCGATGGTCTTTGCCGAACTCTGCAAACACACTGGAGATTCTCTCCGGCCAATCACTGGGTCGAAATTTGGTGCCGTTTTTACGCACACCTTCGATAATCAATATTCTTTTTCTACCCGGAAATGCCGATTTAGATGTTTTTGATATAGTCGCATTGGTTTCACTGGATTTTTTAACAGCTGTTGTTATCTCAGCTTCTTCCGTTTCGTTCATAACCTACACCTTATACTATCAATAAGTTTTCAATCGCAAGTTTAGACAACAATAATTTAATTACACTATTTAGATCACAATATTGGTCACTGTATGGATTGTTGCTTTCATTGACCGTTGCTTTCATGGACCATAGTACTCCACTAAGATTCCAACCTAATCCTAAAAATACTGTTAGGAGTTGTATTAGGTCAACTCTTTTTCAATAAATCCACAAACAGAAGCGCACTCGGTATGGTTCAGCATTAGCTCCGTTAATAAATTCAAATAAATTTATATTGTTGTAGCTCAAACGGGAATCATTCCTATTTTATTCCACAACGGTCATAACAACTTCCAATGGCGCTATACACGAGACAAATTTTGAACCAGTCCTGTTTATCCAGTACGGCTTAATTTCATTGAAACTCCACATATGAGTTGTTTCCATTTGCTTCGCGACACACCGCTCACTACCTACTTCAATCATTTTGTTACAAATCCTACAATCGTTACATTAACTACCAACACTTAGTTTTAATGCCCATATAATTCAATAAGTTACATAATGGCCTCAGAATTGCTTAACCTCCAGTACAAATAGTAATTTACATGTGGCAAACAAAATCATGAAGGAGACTATAGTGGTCGATAAAGTATTCGATGAGATCCTTACTGGCATTAAAAGCGGTCAAGTAGTCCCATACTTAGGTCCAGGGGTATTACAAGGAGCAAAGAACAAAGTCACCGGTGACGCCATTCCCGCCGACAGCGATAGTTTGATTTACGCGATGAACGACGGCAAACCCATGGCGCCGAAACTGATGTATGAGTTCCCCCGCGCCGCCATGAACCTGGAATTAAAACGTGGTCGATCCTTTGTGAACAAATTTCTAACAAAGCTCTACGGCGAAAACGAATGGTCCAGAGCGCCGCTTCACGACTATATAGCCAATATTAAACCACGCTATGTTATAGACATTAACCGTGATACTCAGTTGCAAGACAGTTATCGGGATACTCCTCATACTTTGATTGTAGGTATCTCACGAATTGCCTACGATTATCGGTTTAAAATCTATCAATATGATGGCTGTTCTTATGGTGAAATAGAACAAGAGCAAGCGGACCCAAACCTTCCCATACTATTCAAACCCATGGGTACGCCGTTTCCTGAGGCCAACTATATCGCCTCCGACGCCGACTATGTGGATTACATTACCGAGCTCATGGGCGGTTTCGCCATTCCTTCCTTTCTGAAGGAATACCGAAAGAATAAACAATATGTTTTCTTAGGTATGCACATGCGGCGGGATACCGAACGCATGGTGTTATCAGACATTAGCTTCAGCGCGGACACGCCAAAAGGCTGGGCCCTGATACCGGAGCCCACCGCCAAGGAACAACGTTTCTGTGAAAAGCAAAATATTATTGTCGTTGAAGCGGATTGGAGTGATTTGTTTCAAAGCGACTCTCAAATACTGATTGAATCCAAAGCAGAATTGGCGACAGTGGGATGCTGATTTATAGATCTATTTTAGACTTGTTTTAGGCTTTAGCAGCGAGCGCTAGGTTATCGGAATACCTATATACACATGACACATTTCAATCCTTGCAAAGACCGAAACGCTTGCACCGAAGACGGTACCATGTGCAAAGGTTGTGGCCGAACACATGTGGAAATCGCTCGCACCCGGGCCATGGTCGCGGATATAGTAAGTTTTGTTTCCAAAATGCACTATGAGAATCCTGAGGAATTCATGGCGTATTTAACCCGCAAGGTATTAAAGAAAACAAAAATA
>JASFLF010000485.1:0-3980 GCA_050118235.1 Gammaproteobacteria bacterium
GGCTTGTTTTTTGTCTCCCTCACGATCGGCGATTTGTGCCAATCCAAAAATGGCCTGCAAACTGGAGGGCTGTTTTGTTAATACGGCGTTAAAATTTTTACCGGCCTGCGAAAAATCACCATCTTCCAAATCCATTTTTCCCAGGTTTAGTAAAGCCGGAACATAATCATGTTGAAGTTTTAACGCTTTTTCAAAATGGCTCCGCGCGGCAATACGTGCGCCGCTGATCAATTCAACCCCCCCATTTAGAGTTTCCATGTCGGGGCCCGGTGTCTGTTTGGCCAAGTGTTTTGCTAGTTTTCTCGCTTCCTCATAGTCTTTTTTCTTCAGATAGGCAAACACCAATAACACGTCCCGTGATTTTCCATGCTCATCCGCAATGGACTCCAGTTCCTGAATGGCCTGATCAAATGACCCTTGACTCATAAATACCTGCGCAAGTTCGGTTCGTATGGAAGGGTCATTGGGATTAACATCAATCGCTTTTTTCAGATATGCTGTGCCTTTGTTAAAATCTCCTGCTGTAATTGAGGCAAGCGCAATCATTGAAATGAGTTGAGAATCCTCAGGGGAAGAATTTTCAGCAGGTTTTAATATGTCCAGAGCTTCATCCGCGCGTTTTTGCTTAAGGCGAGTGGCAGCCAAAAGTTTCCTGGCATGAAGGTGACTTGGTACCTCGTTCACGTAACGGCCTAAATAGACCGCGGCTTGCTCGTAGCTTTTAAGAGCATAATGTGTCGCACCTAACAATAGTACCGCTGGCAGATAGTCGGGGAATTTGCTATTAAATGTCTGCAATTGGGACCGCGCGGTTTCGAAATCGCCTTTTTCAAAGCTAATCAATGCCGATAAATATTCAATACCAGGGTGCGATGATATTTTTTTTAGTTTAGTTACATTTTTTTCGGCTTTTTCTATTTCTTTCTGCGCTAGCTGTGATTGAATTAGACCTAACCACGCCTGCGTTGCCAATGCGCTTGTTAGATCAGCCTTTTCCAAATCAACTACTTTCTTAAAAGCGGTTTCTGCGTCACTGAACCTTGCCTCTTGCATGGCGAGTATTCCGTTGTAACGCCACGCCAATGTGTTCTCCGCATCCGCGGCCAGAATTTCCTGAAGGATAACCTTCGCGTCTTCATTGCGATTCTTTAGAAGGGCTAATTTTACCTTAGCCAATTTAACGGCGAGTGAATCCGGTTGGGATGAACCAACCTTGTCGATATAGTCGCCGGCTGATTTGCTATCACCCAGGGACATATAAGCATCCGCTACAGCCAACAATATTTCACTGTTCGATTCATCTCTATTGTTATCGATTACGTCTTTATATTTACCTTGAAGCAATAGCGCTCGAGCCAAATAGATTTTTACGCCGACATCATCAGCCCCTAAATCAACGGCTTTCACAAGCTCCTTTTCCCCGCTTTGGCCATCACCTACATCAACATAAATTTCTCCGAGCAATTCTCTGGCCGTAATATTTTTGGGATTAACCTGTAGCGCGTTTTTTAGTTCTATAATTGCCGCTCGATATTGGTGTTGATCCTGATGGTTTTTTGCACGTTCTATATATTGTTCATCGCTAAGCTGGTGTTTGGAACAGGACAGCAACAATAGTAATCCAATCAATATTGTTGAATTCTTAACCGAATTTTTAATATTCATATAATTTCCCAAAATTGGAGCTTGTACTTAGTCGTTTGTTTGTGACAACTTCAAAAGTTTTCATAAAAGGACGAAGTCAGATTGCTTAGATTATTTAAGGCCGTGTTTATTCATTAAGTCATAGAGCGTCGGACGGCTGACGCCAAGAATTTCTGCGGCTTTGGAGATACTATCATTACATATGATTAATGCTCTTGAGATTGCAGTGCGTTCAGCTTCGTCCCTTATTTGGCGTAAGTTCACCAATAATGATTCTCCTTTTTCATCCAATTCCAGTTCTTCCGCGGTAATTTGACTACCCTCCGCCATTATGGCGGCCCTCTTGATTTTATTTTCAAGTTCCCGAATATTACCCGGCCAGGAATAGTGTGTAATGGCGGCCAGGGCATTGTCACTGAAGCCTCTGATTTTGCGTTTATTCTGTTTGTTGTAACGATCGAGAAATACTTTGGCCAACATCAGCACATCGTCTCCCCGCGCCCGAAGAGGCGGTAAATTGATGCTTATTTCGCTAATACGATAATACAAATCTTCTCGGAATGTTCCTTCCTCTATTAAGTGGGAAAGATCTTGGTGTGTGGCGCAAACAATGCGTACATCCACCGGAATTTCCTCCCGCCCGCCGACTCGTTCAATCACCCGTTCCTGTAAGAATCTAAGCATTTTCGCTTGCAGCGCCATGGGTAGATCGCCCACTTCATCCAGAAAAAAAGTACCTTTATGAGCGTATTCGATTTTCCCAAGAGTTTGCTTGTTGGCCCCGGTAAAAGCCCCTTTTTCATAGCCAAATAACTCACTCTCCAGTAACGTCTCGGGAATCGCCGCACAATTTATGGCAAGAAATTTTTCGTTGGCACGGGGACTTAAATTGTGTAGCGCTCGGGCGATCAATTCTTTCCCAGTGCCGCTTTCACCAAGTATCAATGTGGTAACGTCCGTGGGCGCCACTTTTTCCACGATACGGCAGACTTTCAACATTTCCGCACTGCCGCCGATAATGCCTTCGATGGGGGATTGTTCGTTTTTTCGGAGTAATTTTTGGTGCTCTTGTTCCAACAGGTAAAGATTGTATGCGCGTTCAATAATCAGTGCGAGCATCTCCGGTTCTATGGGTTTTTGGTAAAAATCGTAAGCTCCAAGCCCGATGGCTTTGATGGCGTTTTCCCGGTCGTCGTTTCCGGTTACAACGATGATTTTCGTTTGCGGCGCAAGTTTTAATATCTCTTCCAATAAAGCTAAGCCCTCGCTGGCGTTGGAAGGGTCCGGCGGCAATCCCAGGTCCAGAGTAACTACAGAAGGTTCGTGTCGACGCAAATGTGTCAGTGCGGTCTCCCTATCACCGGCAATGAGTACTTCATAGCCCTCAAAACTCCAGCGCAACTGACTCTGCAAACCGGGATCGTCTTCCACTACGAGTAGATATTTTGGTCTTTCTTTCAACATCGTCAATTGACACTTCCTTTAGTTTTATTATCTTGATTAATTCTGACACTGGATTTCGCCACGGGCATACGAATGGTGAACGTTGTACCTTTATTTACTTCACTGCTTGCCGATAGTGTGCCGCCCATAGTTGTTATATACTCCCGGCTTTCGTAAACACCTATGCCCATGCCGGCGTTACCTTTTGTTGTTTGAAAGGGTTTAAACAGCCTTTCTTGTATAAAATCCTTTGACATACCACATCCGTTGTCCTCAATGTCCACAACTACCTCACCATCGCATAACGCGCATGTAACCTTAACATAGCCGTCGTCATTGGTTGCCTCTTGAGCGTTCTGAATCAAGTGCTCCAAAACCGACAACAATCGGTCTCTGTCCGCCATTATGATAATTTCTTCCTCATAACATTCAGATATAGGCACCGGGTTATCCGCGCTGCGTCTATGTAACACTTCGTGGAGCAAATAACTCAAATTCACCTCTTCCTGTTTGCCGGCCACTACTAATCGGCCTTTACGCAAGTGCGCCAACAACTTAGTCATTTTCCGGGTTGCATTGTCAACGGTTATTATCACATCATCCATAAACGCCGGATTATGTTTGTGTTTTACAGCATTGGCCACTACCAAAGATAGCTGTGCGACAATATTTTTTAAATCATGCACAACATAGGCTGACAGCCTATTGAATGCTTCGAATTGCTGCGCTTCATATAATTCGTCATTGGCTTGCAATAGCGCTATATAGCTGGCTATTTGCCGCCCCACTGTCAATAATAATTCACGATCCTCCCAATTGATGGTCTGTTTTACACGAGGTAAAGATAACACAGCAAATCCCCATAATTCCGCTTGATGCATCAGAGGCACTAC
>JASFLF010000486.1:0-3977 GCA_050118235.1 Gammaproteobacteria bacterium
TAAAAGCGCTCA
Source organism: Gammaproteobacteria bacterium (assembly GCA_050118235.1). Classification (GTDB taxonomy): domain Bacteria; phylum Pseudomonadota; class Gammaproteobacteria; order SZUA-152; family SZUA-152; genus JAJDNG01. The sequence continues at coordinate 13 of JASFLF010000486.1, forward strand.
ACTCCTCTTCCAGCGCCTCTATGGGTCTGTTGCGTAATTTATGCAACGTGGTAATGATGCCGTTTTGAAAAAAGTCAGACATGGCGGACCCCTTCAACAGTGTTAGCGTGCAAGGATTCAAGCACAGTGGTTAAGGTGTCATTCCAGCCCGCGGGTCCGGGTTTGTCGCTGACCAGCAAGCGTTTGTTGAGGCCATCGTCAACGCAATAGTCCATCCGCGTGCCGTCTTTACGTTTAATTACAATGGCGATATCCGCTTTTTTCAGCATGTCGATATCGTTAGGACTATCACCCAAGGCGATAGTGGTGCAAATGGTTGCGCCGTGGTTTTGATATACATCGATGAGCTGTTGCATGGCGAGTCCTTTGTTGGTGAGGCCGAATACGTGCCAAAATCGGCCGCCCTCTAGCAACTGTAAATTGTGCTGTTGTAATACCGTTTTGAATTCCTGCAGCCCGGATTCATCGCCCAACCACACCAATGGCTCCGAACACAGTCTTTGTTGGGCCAGTTGTGCCTTGGATAAAGGTAATTGTGTCAATTCCGCGATTTCATTGGCCGACAAATCATGGAATCCCTGAAATTTAAAACCGTATTCACGTCGTAGTGATTGCAACACAGCCAGTACCTCCGTATACGAAGGGGTCAATGTTATCAAGGTATAAGGGGCATAAACGTGAGAGTCTGGATGTAAAGCCTGGTTGGTGACAGTGTTGTTGAAATACCCTTCTGGCAAACCAATAATGCAGCCGTTTTCGGCGATAAAAGGATGGTGATTGTTTAAACGTTGACTAATTTGCAGCAGTTCAGTCACGGTTTTGCTTGTGGTGGGTATTAAGGGAATATTTAACGATTGCAGTAACTTCAAAGCGGGCATTGCCTGCTCAAATTCATAAGTGTCATGATCCAGCAAGGTGCCGTCCAGATCGGTAAACACCAGCAAGGATGGTAGCGGGTTTTGCAAGCGCGGCTCAGTCACGGGTGGAATCAATCGTTGGAGTTTTTTGATAATTCGTAAAAATAATTGGTGGCGGCGACAAAACCATCCACACTGCCGCAGTCAAAGCGTTTGCCGTTAAATTTGCAGGCCAACACCATGCCTTCCTGGGCCTGAGTCTTTAAGGCGTCGGTGATTTGAAGTTCGCCGTTTTTCCCCGTCTGGGTGCGCCGCAGAATATCGAATATATCCGCGGTTAAAATATATCGGCCGATAATCGCCAGATTACTCGGTGCGTCGCTTGGCTCGGGTTTTTCCACCATGTCCGACACCATATAAATGCCATCATCCAATTGATGGCCGGCAATGACACCGTATTTATGCACTTCCGACTCGTCCACCTCTTGGATCGCCAAAATGCTGCAGCGGTATTTTTCGTAAATTTTCAGCATTTGGCTCATCACCCCTGATCCATCGCCGACGCACAAGTCGTCCGCCAGGATGACGCCAAACGGCTCATTGCCGATCAAGGTTTCACCGACCAGAATTGCGTGACCCAACCCTTTCATTTCGATTTGGCGAGTATAAGAAAACGTGCATTCATCGATAATTCTCCGGATGTCGGAAAGATGGGTTTCTTTTGATGTGCCGCTGATTTGGTGCTCTAACTCATAGCTGATGTCGAAATGATCTTCCAAGGCGCGTTTGCCCCGGCCGGTAATTATGGCAATTTGATCCAAACCGGCATCCAACGATTCTTCCACACCGTATTGAATCAAGGGTTTGTTTAAGATAGGCAAGATTTCCTTTGGCATTGCCTTGGTTGCGGGGAGGAAACGCGTGCCGTAGCCCGCCGCTGGAAATAAACATTTTCGTATCATGTCGGCGATCTCCAAAACATTCGCATAGGTGTGCAGCCATCGCCTACGGCATTCATTGAAACAAACGGGCGCGCAAGATTGCAACCGTCCCGCCTGAGGCAATTGCGGGTACCACTTTAGCCATAATTCCTATAAGGTCATTGTATCCAGTGGATGCGGGATTATGTTTTATCTCTGCCATAGCAAGCGCCCCAGATAAGCTGCAGCTTAGGTGTTTGCGCATCTCTTGCGCAAACAAACTTCCGCTTGAGGCGTTGGCTGTAACATTATTATTAATAAAAATAGATTTCATGAGATGAAAAAATTAAATTTTTCTACTAACGGTTAATCCAATTACCATGCCACTAAAATAAATATGGGTATTATGTGGCTTTCAGATTGATTAAGTGGCAGGCTGTTGTTGCGTGTGGCACGGCTTGAAAATTTCGGCGTTATATCAATGGGATACAAGATAAGAGGCGGTCGGCAACGAAAACGCTGCAGCTCCAGCTACGGCGAAATTTAGAGTTCAACGCGAGTATGCAGACAATAGTAACTTTTAATCGATGGTAAACGATCGCCCCGCAATAGTGCGGTCTATAGGCCGGTGATTATTTTTGGTGCATGCGATGGGTAACGTAACAGATGTTGCCGATCATGTGTTATGGTGGTCGGATGTGTATTTTTCGGGGCTGTTATGCCGCGCCTTGTTTGAGATCCAAGATGTGATCCACTGCGCTAAGCAGTTTATTCACATCGATCGGCTTGGTGATGTAATGAGCAAAGCCTGCGTTTAATCCCCGGTCTACGTCACGGTTCATTGCATTGGCGCTAACGGCAATAACCGGTATGTGTTGCGTTAGCTCGCTGTCCTGCAGTTTGCATAATACTTCATAACCATCCATGCCAGGCAGGGTAATATCGAGAAGCACCAGGTCAGGTTTTTCAACACAAGCCATCTTCAAACCCTGCGGCCCCTGCGAGGCGGTTAACACCTTGAGATTGGGGCGCCGCTTCAAGACGTGTTCCACCAAGCGCGTATTGGCTGGATTGTCTTCGATATACAATATCGTATACGCCGAACCGTTGGCGGGGGCCGGACAATATTCCTCGACTTGCGGTGATAATTTCAGGTCTTTGACCCGGTTGGTGACATTAGCGGATAAGATATCAATCTGGAAGGTTGTGCCGTGACCGGTTTGACTTTGAACCTGTATTTGTCCCCCCATGAGTTCAATGAGGTTTTTCGCTATGACAAGGCCAATTCCCGTGCCTTCTATGGTAGTGGATTCGGCACCCAGACGGTTAAACGCACTGAACAGCTTATGCATGTGTTGCTCAGGGATTCCCTCGCCGGTGTCCTTGATCGATAAACGTAAATAGTTGTCCACTTGCTCCACATCGAGACTGACTTTACCGTTGTCGCGATTATATTTGACGGCGTTTGATAGGATATTGAGAATTACTTGTTTGAGCCTTACCCGATCGGCATGCACGGCTGCATTGCAGCAGCGACGATTGTTGCAGCAGGTAATGCTGATGTTTCTGCGTTCGGCGATCGGTGACACCAATCGATGGCATTCCTCGATAATCTCCTCCAAGGGCAGATCTTCAAAATTAAGTTGCATGCGGCCGGCTTCGATTTTAGCAAGATCCAATAAGTCGCTGATAAGATGCAGCAAATGTTTACCGGCTTTGTTGATTTCATCGATGCTTTTCAATTGGTCATCGTTGAACATATCATCCATTAGCATCAGCTGGGAATAACCCAGTATGGCGTTGAGGGGGGTGCGCAACTCATGACTCATTCTGGATAAAAATTCCGACTTGGTGCGGCTGGCTTGTTCCGCTTCGTTTTTTGCGGTGACGAGCTGGTTTTCGATTTCCTTGCGTTCGGTTATGTTCATGTGAGCAACCACTGCACCGCCCGCTTCGCCCAATAGTGGTACAACACTCATTAAAAACCACCTCTGCTGCTCAGACGAATGGCAAGGATATTCCATGGTAAAAAATGGGCGCTGCTTTTCCAGCACGGATTTAATACCGCGATAGGCGCGGCCGGCAATATCTTCCGTGTGGGAGGCGGTGTTCCGGCAGACGGCTAAATAGTCGCAACCAATACCTACGTTGCCTATGTTCGCTTGATTCTTGTTCGCGAACTCGTCCC
>JASFLF010000487.1:0-3971 GCA_050118235.1 Gammaproteobacteria bacterium
CCTTCGTTTTCCGGATTGTAGCCCTCCAGCTTCAGCGCCGGATAGCGTTTGCGAAGCTGTATCAACCTATGACTCCATTGATAATACCCGTGTTGTTCGAGATCATCAGGCCATGGCACGGTAACAATATTACGCGGCCTGTCCACGTCGAACTCCTGCCCCATGTAGAGCATCGGTTGGCCGAGACTGACCATGGTCGAAAACATTCCCAACCGCGCTTTGCGCTCTTTTGCCGGCGACTGATTCAAAACGGGATTAGTCGCCACTTCAAACGGCACGCTGTTTTCGTCGTGGCTCTCGCAATAGTTGATAACATTATTGGTATGCAGCGCATAATCCTGTTTGCTGAAAAAGAACGCATCGCCTAATTTTTCTGGGCTGGGATCCTCGCCGCCGAATGGACCTTCACGCAACATCGCTTTGACTTTGTCGTGAAACTGATCGCACCATTGAGCATAACCGTCAAAACCGTGCAAATTAAGATCCGGCTGGTTGGGCAGGTTCTCCGCCACCAATATGCAATCCGGTTTATATCCTTTGACCTCATCCGCCAGACGTTGAAACAGCTGATGATTCATATAGTCGGTATGAGTCGCGTCGAAGCGAAAACCATCGACATGATACTCTCTGATGGCCATTTTGCAGGCGTCGATTAGCATATTCTGTACATCTTGTTTGTCTGTGTCGATGCGATTTCCCCAAGGCGTGGATCCCGCAAAATAGAGCCCGCCTTCGTTGCGCGCTTCCTCGTCCGGATGTTCCAGAATGCTCTGCCAAAGAGGATTGAAACTGTTATCGGTGTGATTGAATACCTGGTCCATCAACACGGCGATTCCACGTTGATGTGCCGAGTTGACCAATTCGCGCAGATCGTCGGGGCTGCCAAAATCGCGTTCTATGGTGAAATACAGCGAGGGATTGTAGCCGAGTGTGTCAGGCCCCTGTATGCTTGGTGTTTCCGCAAGAGGCATCAATGAGAGAGCCGTCACGCCAAGGTCGTCGAAATAGCCTTTATTGATTCTCTCTGTAATGCCCCGAAAACTTCCCCGGTTATTGGGATCTATATCATTGTCTCCCTCGGTAAAACCATGAACACTGAGTTCGTATAAGATTAATTGGTTAAGGTGTGGCGTAGCCCAGCCTGTATCATTCCAATGGTAAGTAGTGGGATCCACTATAACTGGGTTGTTAAATCTAAAGTCAGAGCTTAAGTGGCGGGCATAGGGATCGATTACATACCTCTCATAACGATTCTTATGGTCTCTGGGAACGCCGCCTTGAACAAAAAACTTATACTCATCGCCCGGTTTGGCATTGTCGGTGACCACAAGCCAAGTATTTGGTACGCCGAAATATCCTTGGTACAGCTGCATTTCGATGAATTGACTGGGATCCGGCTCGTCGGCGTTTGGCCGCTGCCAATTATTGAAACTGCCCATCAAATAAACGCGTGCGGCGTTTGGATGATACAATCCGAACAGCATACGACCATCCGCCAGCATATGCGCGCCTAAACCTGAGAATCCACCGGTTCCGGGAATATACATACCCGGCTTGAAGGAAAGAGTGCCAAGAAACTGTTCCGCGGATTGTTGCTGTGGTTGCTGGGGTTCCACGTGATAGATAAAAGCGTTACTGGATTTACACCAAATTTCACCTGGAGTCAGTGTGTTGCCGGTAATTTGTATCGGGCTATAATGGCGGTCTAATCCGCTATCCTCCCACGGGCCGTCCATGCCCGGACCTTCTTTAAACTTGAAACGAAAATCCGGACGATTGGTCATGAGTTGGTATACCGCACCGAAGGTGTCCTGCTTTGTTGGCTTTAGATTTGTTTCTATTTTCGACCCGTCGTACCACAACCAAAGATATGGGGTTTGGAAGCCGTGCTGATTGTCATAATGTATGGTGATTGGATAAGGCATAGGGAATCCCTCCGAATTGGATTGTGCTTTGGACAAAGAAGATACTACCGTGTGAATGCTGTTATTTAGCTTAGCTGCTTAAATGGTTACTTTCAACGACGGCGCAAGCTATTATTCCACCTTATTTAAGCTACGGTAGGGGTGCTCCGTGAGGGGCATCCCTACCGTAACCTAACGCACAATTACCGAATCCAAAATTTATGGCAGTGCAGCCGCGTATCAAATATACGTTGTGAGCATTAGCAATGATTCCATCACCGAGATAATGTGTTGGATATTGGAAGACGGGTTTCCTGCGAGTCACGATATTCGCCTGCCAATATGCTAACTCGTAATTTCTTGGGTCTGCTTTTTGGTTTGCTCAATCAATCCCCTTCTTAATTGTTTGTAATATTCCCATTTGTTAGAGTGACCGCCGAACGGCGCGCTAAATTCTTTTATGAATTTTATGGCTTTACGGGCACCCTGGTTAAATAATGCTTCTTTGTGGGAATCGGGCATATTGAAGTCAAGCCAGCCGTAACTGGCTATCTTGCCGCTGGTGTCTTTGTAGGTACAGGGAATGAATTCCACTAAGTTTTTGTAATCAGGATTTTTCTTGATGAACTCGTAATCCAAGGTATGTCGGGCACTGTTAAACACCGTACCCAGTAAAGGCAACAAGGCGGAAAACTTTCCATCGGCGTAAGGCGGAAATTGTTGCTGCAACTTACACCGTTGATCGTATTCCAACTTAACACCAAATGTCGGCATCCGCGGCACTCTACCAATGCAATGAAAAGCATCAATGGGAAAGTTTGATACTACCCCGCCGTCGACGAACATAGCCGTCTCGGGAATGGCTTCGGTTGGGTCTTCTTTGCCGTAGCCGGCCAACTCTTCCCAGTTGTTCTCGGCTTTTTCGCCTTGCGGTATATTATCTATCCGCAGTGGCTCAAAGAACAAAGGCACCGACATGGAGGCTCGGGCGAATAAGGCCGGAGGTACGGACTGTGGATCGGCCCAATACAGATTCGCCATTTTCGGAAATTCCACCCGCGTCTCTGTAGTAACGTCTGCAGCCACTATGACTAAACGGCCGGAAGGTCTGTCCGCATCGGTGAATAACTTGCCGTTACGCAGACGAAGCCCCGGTGGCGGGGTACTTAAACGCAAATCCAAATCGTACAGCGTCTTAATACCCGAATCTGTAAGTAACTTATTGAGCCATTCGAAAAATGCGTCGCCCTTATTAAGACCGTAGTTGGTGCAGACATGGTTTTTCACTTTAAGGATTTGCCAAAGCATTCTGACAGCTTTAAACGTTGCTTTCTTGTTTAGCGCTAGTTCAATCAGTCCCTTGGCATCTTTATTGCCGTCCACAAACTCATAGAAATTTTTATTAGCCAGGATTTCGAGCAACATAGGACTTTTGGGATTCGACGGTATATCCAGTGCGGCCAACAACAGCGCGTTGATGGCGCCGGCGGAGGTTCCCCCAACACCCAAAAACCGAATCCCCATTTGTTCCAGCGCCCAGGTGTAACCCACCAAGGCAATGCCTAACATACCACCGCCTTCCATTACCAGATCAACGTATTGATTACCTTCACCGTCAATTACATCACTTATTCCGGCGTCCGGTTTTTGAAGCTGTTGACGTATGCTGAACAACTCTTTTTTCAGGCCAGCATTATTAATCATGGTGTTGATATCCATTTGCTCAGTCCCCGATGTTTGAGTCATGATCTTAAAATAGTAGTTTATTTTTTTAGCTTGTGGGGAGACATTGGTTGAATTTTCTATGGGATAGGATGACGGGATTTGCGGCGCATTGCGCCATTGGCACAGAAAGGGGATCGCTCACACGGGCAAGGCCTCAGCCAATAACACAGCCAAATGCACTGCTGTACGACCCACGCCCTCTTGGATCTGATGCCGGCAGGAAAATCCGTTTGTGACGATGCGCGCTTGTGGTTGTGCTCTTAACGCCGGCAACAACGAGTCTTCAGCCATTTGCATGGAGATGTCGGCGTGTTCTTTTTCCAAGCCAAAGCTGCCGGCCAT
>JASFLF010000488.1:0-3970 GCA_050118235.1 Gammaproteobacteria bacterium
CCCTGGACATACCTTGCACACCTTGCATGAGCATCAAAGTATTGCGGGTATTGGCATGGCATAGTGCCGCTGCCAAGGCGTCAGCGGCATCGGCTTGGGGAAATCCGGGCAAATTCAACAACACCCGCACCATATGTTGCACTTGGGTTTTGGCGGCATTGCCTTTGCCGACGACGGATTGTTTGATTTGGGTAGCAGTGTATTCACTCACCGGAATGGCGTGCTGTGTCGCAGCGCAAATGGCGGCGCCGCGGGCTTGACCCAGTTTCAGCGCGGAATCGGCGTTCCGATGCATAAAGACCTTTTCGATGGCCAATTCATGGGGATTGGTATCGTGTACCAGCTCGGTGATCGCGTCGAAAATGGTTTTTAACTTTTCGCCTATATCGTCATCGGTTATCCGCACACAACCACTGGTAACATACACAGCGCGGTGACCGTCGGTATCGACAATGCCGTAACCGGTTATCCTGGAACCTGGATCAATACCCAGTATGCGAATCACAATTGAGCCATGACCTCGTCCGTAAAATCGGCGTTGGTATGGACGTTTTGTACATCGTCCAGGTCTTCCAACATATCCACCAGCTTGACCACAGTTTGCGCATGCTCCAAATCCAGATCCACGTTTGTGGAAGCTTGCATGATCACATCGGCGTGCTGCGGCGCAAATCCTGCTGCAGTCATTGCCTCTTTCACCGTCATGAACGCTTCGAATGGCGTACTGACGTCAATACTGCCATCATCGTTGGTCACAACGTCGTCGGCCCCCGCTTCCAATGCCGCTTCCATGATAGCGTCTTCATCGCTGCCTACGGGATAAGTCAACAACCCGATCTTGGAAAATAAATAAGCCACCGATCCGCTGGTGCCCAGATTGCCACCATACTTGGAAAAGGCGTGTCTGACTTCCGACACCGTGCGATTGCGATTGTCTGTCAAACATTCCACCAAAACCGCCACGCCATTGGGACCGTAGCCTTCGTAGACGATTTCTTCGTAATTCTCCGCCTCCAGCTCGCCGGCGCCGCGCTTTATGGCGCGCTCGACGGTATCGCGGGTCATATTGTTACCCAGCGCCTTGTCTATGGCGGTACGCAGCCGCGGATTGGATGCTGGATCACCGCCACCTATTCGCGCCGAAACGGTGATCTCCCGAATCAGCTTGGTGAATAACTTACCGCGCTTGGCGTCTTGCGCGCCTTTGCGGTGCTGGATATTAGCCCATTTACTGTGACCTGCCATGAACTCCTCTTAAATTTCTGCAAAATAGTGTAAAGTTTACCATCGGATCCGCCATTGAGCGAGGTCCAAACCCAATTTGCAAAAAATAAAGTTGGGATTTTGCATGGTTTGCGTGTTTTTTTAATTTGTCGCCGCCGGTCATTTTTGAAGTGATTTAATGAACTCAGTCGCCTTGCCGGAAGAATTCGTTCAGCGTTTGCATTGCATTGTTCCCCAAGAGCAATGGAACGTCATCATATCCAGCTTCTCCGCACAAAAGCCCGCTGTTCTGAGAATCAATACCATCCTGATTTCCAGCGACAAACTCATCGCCAAGTTGCGAAACGAAGGCTTCGATGTGCAAGCCGTTGACTGGAAACCCGATGCGATTATAGTGCCCCATGAACAACGAAGCGCGATTTTAGAGTCCCACTGGTACAAAAAAGGTCAGCTCTACAGCCAGAGTCTTTCCAGCCAACTCGCTCCCTTGGTGTTGAACCCCAAACCGGGCGAGGAAATCCTGGACTTGTGCGCGGCACCGGGCGGCAAAACGCTGCAAATGGCTTGTATGATGAATGACAGAGGACGAATCGCCGCGGTGGAAAAATCCAAAGGCCGATTTTTTAAATTAAAAGCCAATTTAAAACATCAACAAGTCAGTTGTGTGGATTTATACCTTAGCGACGGCGCCGGCGTGTGGCGCAAAACGCCCGAGCGTTTCGACCGCGTGCTCCTGGATGCACCTTGCTCTTCCGAATCCCGCTTTCGTGCCGACAAACCCAAAACCTTCGAACATTGGAAACTTAAAAAAATAAAAGAAATGGCGAAAAAACAAAAAGTATTGATCAAATCCGCCATTAAAAGCCTGAAACCCGGGGGTATCCTGGTGTATTCCACATGCTCTTTCGCGGTAGAAGAAAACGAAGCCATTGTCCATTACGCGCTCAAACAATTCCGGGACACCATAGAAGTCCAGCCCATCACTCTGCCTATAGAAAACACCCAAGCGGCTTTATTGAGCTGGCAAGGCAAAGACTTCAATCCCCAGGTTCAGTACTGCATTCGTATTCTGCCCAATGGGGTCATGGACGGTTTTTTTCTGTGCCGGATTAAGAAGCTTGCGTCCACGATCGCATAAAAAAAATCGCTGCCCCAAGCCCTTATCGATGAACCGCTCCTTCTTTGCTAAAAACACCTTTTAACAAAAATTGAATCACTTGCTCGGCCACGGATTTAGAAAACAATAATCCGATATGATTTACCGGCAGCACCACATAGTCGGCCATTCCTGGCAAAGGCGTTTCCGCCAATACTACCGTACCATCATTGGGTTTTGGCAACCGGGTTAGAATTTTTCCGATACCGATTCCGCGATTTCCCGCAATAACACCAATTTCATGCCGGGGGTCCCAAGCCGGGGCATCGCCTAACAACCCTTGTTGCAAGCTGCGCCCCAACAACAGCCTTCCCCACAAATGATTGTGCAGTTGCCCGGCAACGAAACTGCCGCAATGCGGAGTACCTAGGGTAACGACACGCCCCGGCTTTTGTTCGGGATAGTCGTGAAACAATTGCCGCACCAATAACCCGCCTAAGCTGTGGGCGACAAAATGCACTTTTGTTCTATTCAGCGAAACTAAGAATTTTTGCAACCGCTGGGTATTGAATGGCAGGCTTTTGGTAACACTTGAGTAAGAAAACTGGACAGTATTGAATCCCGCTTTGCGCAACCGATGGCGCAGCAAAGACATATCCCAGCCATTCATCCATATGCCGTGAACAAGAACCACTGTATCCATTAGTCATTAAACGGCCGTAAAAAGCGCGGCATTGTGCGCTCACGGGAAATCCAGAGCGCAGGCAGTGCGCGATATCCGGCTAGCTTTTTGGCTCAGCCGGAGGTTTACGCAGACGAATACCCAGCTCTTTTAGCTGGCCGTCATTCACTTGCGATGGCGCCTCAGTTAATAAGCAAGCCGCCGTCTGGGTTTTGGGAAATGCCATGACTTCGCGAATGGAAGAAGCTCCGGTCATCAGCATGACCATGCGGTCCAAACCAAAGGCGATACCGCCATGTGGCGGACAACCATATTGCAGGGCATTTAACAAAAAACCGAATTTGTCTTGTGCTTCCTGATCCGAGATGCCCAAGGCGCGAAATACATCGACTTGCACATTCTTGCGAAAAATACGTTGTGAACCACCACCGATTTCGGTGCCGTTGAGCACCAAGTCATAGGCACGGGACAAACATTTACCCGGATCGCTTTCCAGCAAATCCAAATGTTCTTCTTTGGGTGATGTGAAGGGGTGGTGCAATGAAAACCAGCGGTTTTCTTTTTCATCCCACTCGAACATGGGGAAGTCCACCACCCACAACGGTTTCCAACCGCGTTCGGTTAAGCCACGGTCATGGCCTAGTTTGTCACGTAAGGCGCCTAGGGATTCATTGACGATTTTGGCTTTGTCAGCGCCGAAAAAGATCAAATCACCGTTTTGCGCGCCGGTGCGCTCAACAATGGCATTGATGGCATTGTCATGCAGATTCTTGACGATGGGCGACTGCAGACCGTCGCGCCCTTGGCTGACGTCATTGACTTTGATATAGGCCAGGCCTTTGGCGCCGTAAATGCCCACGAATTTGGTGTAGTCGTCGATCTCTTTGCGGGTTAACGCGCCGCCTTGAGGCAGCCGCAACGCCGCCACCCGCCCGTTGGGATCCTTGGCCGGGCCAGAAAATACCTTA
>JASFLF010000489.1:0-3963 GCA_050118235.1 Gammaproteobacteria bacterium
CCTTGTGGCATACCAAAGGTTTCGTGCCAATTGTTGATAAAGGAATCCAGACCGCCGCCGTGGTGTTTGATGTAAGGAACGACAACAATCATCTGAATGCCGCGACTTAGACCTTGACGGTAGAGTAGTGTGGCGCGATCGGTTTCCCCGTCCAGCAAGATGGACTCGTGGGCATTTTTATCACCCGCATAGTGGCTACTGACATCGAACACTAAATGCGTAGCAACCGAACCACGGGGCAACACTTCAGCATCGCCAATGTGCGGTAATCCATGAATAGCCGCCATAGGATTGTAGTTGGATACAATAAGTGGTGATACGAAATCGGCGAACGCGACTTGTAGACTGCCTAGAATGATTAGACTCGGAAATATTAAAACTGGAGTTATCGGACTGAAATGACCCACAAGCCGGCACAGCCAGTTCCTCGAACAGCGCATGGTTGTTTTATGGTTCCTTGTCTAAGTCTTTGACTATGTCTGTTATATCCGAAGATTGCGAAGATATGAGACAACGACCCACTACGGTAAAAATATGGAAAACTTCCCACCGCCATCGATACCGTCGTTGGTGCAGGCGATATACCCCTGCCGGCCTTTGCTTTTGTGCATTTTGGCCACTAATGCGGAAAAATACAATCCCAAGCCCGTGCTCCCGGACTTGAAGTTGACGCCGGTAAGTTGGTCGGAATGCGCGCACAACATGCCCTTGGGATAACCGCGACCATTGTCTTCGATGGAAATCATTACAAATCCGTCTTGTTGACCGGCGCTTAAACGTATTTTGTCCTTGGAATAACGATAGGCGTTGTTGACTACGTTGTTCACCACGCCGGCAACCATCTCGCGGTCGAAGAATCCAATTAAATCCGGGTCGCAAAGGCATTCTATGCCTATACCTTTGGGGGAGAGCAACGCGTCACTTTGCATGGCGCTTTCTTCCAGGAAATCCTGCAGGGAATATTCACCGATATTGGGCGAATACGTGGCGTTTTCTATTTTATAAATAGCCAGCAATTGTATTAAGTGATTATTGACCCGTTGCCCTTCATATTGCAGCTGGGCAAACTTCGGTGATGAGGGGCAATCCCGACCGCCGCATTGCGTGGTTATATCGTCCAAGGTGCCCAACAACATACTCAGCGAATTTTTCATGTCGTGCACCGAACTCGCCAACACTGTGCTGAAGTCCAGACTATGTTCTATGTCGCTCACGGTTGCATCCTTTATCGATTTGTAGTGTTGGTTGCTCACTTAGAACCCGCCAGATGATGAAAGCGCGCAATGAGTTTCTGAAACCGTTCATTGGAGGAATCCATACCCCGCACTCTGTCCAAGTACACTTTAGCTTGCTCCAAATAGCGCTGGTTGGCGCCGTCTTTCTGCATCAACATGATAAGGGACTGCGCGGTGTTCAAATTGATGATGAGGTTTTCCGGCATGGCCCGGGCAGCTTTGACAAACAACTTGATGGAATCTTTGATATTGCCTTGTTTGGCCATATCGACGCCGTCATTGTTCAGCGCAATCACTTCCTGTTGCGTTCCGCTAATGATGTCATTACCCTCATCTGCCATGCCCACATCGGTGAATAACTTGCGGGCTTGATCGAGAATTTTTTGGTCTTCGTGATTATTGCGCACCACGTGTTTCATTAATTCGCTGCCGGCTTCTTTCTTACCCGCATCGAAACAGGCTTTCGCCAATTCTAAGGCGTCTTCGCTGGAAAGATTGCCGGGTTCCTCCGCAAACAACGCCACGGCTTTTTCCAGCGCCGCAGCGCTTTCCTCGGTATTACCAAGGTCTTGCTGCACCACGCCTTCGACCACGGTAACCGCCAGCAAGTCTTTGCCAGCGGCGTGCCTATATTCCTGCTTCATGTCGCTAATGACTTTCAAAGCGTATTTACCGGCCTCTTTTTTGACGTAAACTTTAGCTAAGCCGCCGAAATCCGAGGGATTGCGATGGATGGAATTCCTGCCTTCACGCACCACGGTCTTAAAAGCTTTTTCCGCCACGTCATAATCTTCGTTCAGATACGATATTTCACCGAACGCTTTTTGCCTGAGCAAATGTTTTGGGGAAATGGCAATGGCTTGGGAAAGAGTCTCTTGGGATTTTTTAGTCTGCCCCAAGGCTTTTTCCACTTTAGCCAGCCAATCATAGGCGGTCACAAAGGTTTTATTCTCAGCGATCACTGCTTCGAACAATTGTTGGGCTTCTTGCAGGCGATTTTGATAAAAATACACTTTGCCCAAGCCAAATTGCGCCCAGGGCAACTCGCGGATATTGAGGACTTTGTTATAGGCTTGCTCGGCGGTTATGTAGTCGGAAATCCGCAATAGCAAATCCGCTTTTAATTTCAATAGTTCGAAAATATTCTTCGGTTCTTGTTGCATCGCCGCATCGCATAAGGCGATGGCTTTTTGATAATCCTTGGCTTCTATAGCATTGGATATTTTTTTGAAACCTTGTTTTTTCTCCTGCAATTTGCGTATACGCATTTGCAGCACCACTTTGTTAAACGGCTTCACCAGGTATTCGTCGGGCTGGAACTCCACGGCCCCCATCACCATTTCCGAGGTGTTTTCGGCGGTGTTCATAATAAACAGCGATGAATACGGCAATAATTCCCGCTCTTTGGCTTCTTCCAACACTTGCTGGCCGTCTTTGCCTTCCCCCAGGTTGTAATCGCACAGCACCAACTCCATTTTATCTTCTTGCAGATATTTGAGCGCTTCTTCGCCGTTGCGCGCTTCGCGAATGTTATTGGCCCCGAACGCCATCAACATGGAACGCATCATCGAACGCATGGCCGGAAAGTCATCCACGACTAAAATTTTCACATCTTTCAATGACCAGAGCTTCATGATCGCATTGATTTCATCGAGACAGTAAAGTCCCCGCAGGTGCTTTTGTCATAGTTTTGCCTAGGTTGAGTCATTACTGATAAGGTATCGGCAGGAAAACTGACACCTTTACAATCGCTTATCGTGAGGGATTTACCGCTATGCCAAGTCCTTTTATTTCGCATGTGGAGTGGTGCTGCGGGAACATCGAAAAAACCGCGGCATTCTTCCAGGCCTTGTTCGGCTGGCAGTTTAAACCGTTTGGAAACAATTACTTGCTTTGCACCCTAGAGCAAGGTCCGGCGGTGGGATTATTGCGTTCTGAGCGGGCGGCGACGCAAGGTGATGCTTGCCCGGTGTTTGTCACGGTGGACAACATCGACAGTCAATTAAAACAGGCCACCGCTTTGGGCGGCAACGTACATGTCGAGAAAACGGCAATACCGGATTATGGCTGGTACGCCCAGATCAAAGAACCGGAGGGCAATATTGTTGGCTTGTTCGAGGCCAAGAACAAGGACAAAGGTTAAAGGAAAAAGGAGATTTGCTCTAAAACCTATCACCTCTAACCTCTAACCTCTAACCTCTAACCTTTAACCTTTTAGCCTTTAACCTTTGGCTTAAATCCCCAACCACTGCTTCGCCTGCGCCACGGCACTGGCCACTTGCTGCGGCGCAGTACCGCCAATATGATTGCGGGCGGCCACCGAACCTTCCAGCGTTAACACTTCAAACACATCTTGTTCGATTTTTTTGGAAAATTTTTGCAATTCCTTAAGACTCATTTGCGATAAGTCTTTACGCAGTTCAATACCGCGATTGACGGCGCGACCGACGATTTCATGGGCGTCGCGAAACGCTACGCCTTTCCTCACCAAATAGTCCGCCAAATCCGTGGCGGTGGAAAAGCCCCTGCGGGCCGCCTCGCGCATAATGTCCGGTTTGACTTTAATGGCCGGCACCATATCGGCAAATACCCGCAGACTGCCTTTGAGGTTATCGATGGTATCGAACAACGGTTCTTTGTCTTCCTGATTGTCTTTGTTATACGCCAAGGGCTGGCCCTTCATTAAAGTCAGCATAGAGACTAAATGGCCGTTAATACGGCCGGTTTT
>JASFLF010000490.1:0-3956 GCA_050118235.1 Gammaproteobacteria bacterium
CAGGCTAAACAAAAAAACCGTGATGCGAATTCGACAGATAATGTCGTATTAACGGGGTTCAATTACGATTTTAGCCGAATACCAGTTCATACAAACGTATATTCCAAATTACAAGCGAAGCAAACGGTTAACGTTCCGGGAGACAAATGCGAGCAGCACGCTGACGCGGTGGCGGCCCGCGTGGTGAAGGATCGGCCGGTGGAGGATCTGCTCGAACCGTACGCAGGCGAGCAGTCCGCAACCCAGGCTGTACAGATGGCACCACCCAAAATGTGCATGCAACAGCCGGTGAAATTAGATCGCAACTTTCGGAATTACTTCAAACTCTACTTCAAGGAGTTTCTGGCCACCTTTCCCGAGTATGGCGACGAGAGCAAACTGCTGCTGGAAAAGAAACTCGCCCCTCAGGTGCGTAGCTCCTTGATTAAATTCATGGGCAATCCACCAACAACACCGGCCAAGCAGATGAGGACGAGGCGGAACAGAAAACGCTACCCGAAGACATATTGGCACTGGAATCGCGAATTGCGGGCGCTACTGAGGTGGCTCAAGAACAATCCATGCCCCATTGTCTCGACGGGTCTCTGTGATGCTCAGAAAATCCACATTGCTGGATCCATGCTGATCTGGGCTGGCGTAATGAGATCAGACTGCGGCGATTGGGTCGCTCTTGTCCGTGGATATGCCGGGATAGGCGGTTATGAGTACCTCGGCAAGACGAATTGGAAGAAAAAGAGAGTGCACATCGAAAGTCACTGGGAAAGGAAGAGCCCGGCCTTTGGCAACGTGACAGCTGGAGATTGGCTCCAGCTCACGGCGTCTTTTTATCCGAAGGGCCACAGCGTCATCTTCAACCATTGGGTGAACAAGAGTGACACGCGATGGAGGAAGGCGAGCGTGATGGAGGCCAACGCGCCCAAGGGGACGCCCGGCCGATTTAATGAGTATTGGCTGTGCGTCAATCCTCGCTATCAGGGCCGCGGGAGAAACAAGTGTCTCCGCCGCATCAAGGACATTTTTAAACCAAAGCTCAAGAGAAAACGATACGAGTCTGATCGTCGCAAGTTACCATCCACCCAGAAGCTTCGCGGTACGCCTTAAAAAATCAGTGCAGAATCTCGGTGGCATCTTACTTGATAAGGGCAAGCGAAAACTATGATGTAATGGGTGCCCCTTTGTCATTTAACGCAGGCTATCTCCCTCAGGCTGGCTAATGGGCGACTCGCTTCTAGTTGCACTTATTGATTGAATCAAACCCCGATCCTCCTAGCAGCGGGTAAGAGACACGCTCTATTCCAGACAACTAAATGCCTCGTCCACAGAATCGACTAATGTGTCAATTTGTTCTTCAGTGTGGTTAGCAGAAATATTAAAACGTAGTAAAGAAGCACCTTCGGGAGTGTTCGGATAGCAAAGGCCGCTAACTAAAATGTCCTTCTCAAATAAGTATTCAACCATTTTTTGAGCGTTTAATGTGCTCCCCACATTGATACTTACAAAAGGGTAATTATTATGTATGGGCTTCCAAGCCTTTTTTATCATTTTGGTTTTTGCATAAGTTGAATTTGAATACAGCCTTTCTATGGCAGATTGATCTTCTTCCAAAACATCAATAACTTTCGACACAATAACAGCATTAATTGGTGATATGGGTTCAGATAAGATGTAGGATCGGGATGTGTGCCGTAACCACTTAACAAGTTCTTTGTCTCCTCCCACAAAACCACCGCTTACGTTACCTAGAGCATAAGCAAAAGTACCTGTTATTAGCTCAGCTTTTTTTTCCAAGCCCAAGTGGCTAAAAGTTCCCCGTCCATTTTTTCCCAAAATACCGACGCCGAGTCCATCATCGACAACAGTAATTGCGTCGTAAACTTCTGTAAGCTGTTGGATGTGACTTAAATTTGCGCAATCTCCACTCGAATTAAAAACGCCATCGGTAACCACAATCCTGAAGCGAGAACTTTGGGAACATTTTAAATGATATTCCAAATTTTCATTGTCTTTGTGTTTATAAGAAACAACACGAGCCTCTGACAAACGTGTTCCATCGAATAAACCTGGGTTGCATTTTTCATCGAAAAAAATTGTATCTCTCTCGTTTGTTAAAGGCTCAAAAAGCCCTATATTGGCCAAATAATTGGATGGGAAAACAATACAGTCGTCAATTCCTAAATATTTTGAAAGCTTCTCTTCCAGCGTCATGAAAATATCTAACGTACCTATGGAAACACGCGAAGAAGTACTTCCGGTTCCATAGTGCGAAAGAGCTTCTTGTGCGGCTTCACGTATTTTTTTGTTGGAACTCCAGCCCAATAAATCGTTTCCAATGAAATTAAGAGAGCATTTATCACCCCCGTATCGCACTTCCATATTGCCGCTTTGAACTACGGCTGTCTCGGATCTGAGTAAGCCCGCCGCATCCAGGTTTTGCATTTCGCTTGAAAAAGACTTTTTCATACTCTCAGACATAGATGCTCCCGCGGCATTAATTTTTCTTTGAGGTTCCGATAAACCACAGCATAGCGCTTGTGCAATACTGCCAAGACAAACTTTGTGAATTTGTATAATCCAGGCAGAATTGGTCTAATCCCTTTGCAAGACAATTAAAGTCCTTATTATCACAATTCGCGGCTTCGGTAAGAGAGAATTGTGTAACTATTCTCGCGTATTTTTGTTGCAGCCTGTTTGCGATAACCGTTCGATGATCGTAGTCGGCATTTTTCAATATACGATATCGCTCTGTTCTGTCTATAAATGTTTTTTCGCTCAATTTGTTAACTATTATGATGTCCGAATAAAGCTCGCAATTGTCTTTCAACTCCGCTCTATTGGTTTCTTTACAATTCTTGTTGGCAAAACTCAGTAAGCATTGGACTCTTAAATCGGATAAGCTTGATCGGCAATTATTGTTGTCGACAACACTAATATATCTGTAGGTGTTAAAAATATCTTGTAGTTGTGTCTTACTAAAAGCCTGCAGAACACTTGAAATATAGGCCACTCTATTATCATCAAGGTAAGGTTTGCTTGCGTAACAGATAGAGCTTGCCATCATGCCTGCGTAGAATATTAAATTAGCTATTAACTTACTTAAGTGCAAACACGCTTTTTTCATAGTCGACCACGATTTTTCTCGTATTTTGCGCGAAAACTATTGACGTAATTTTTCAAATGAACATGATAAGGATAAACCTTCAGCAGGTCTTCTCTTTCTAAAACCCAACTGTTACCTAGAAAGATATCCACGTTTTTAAGCACTTCTAGCCGGGATAACAAATAGGTTGGCTCTTCCAGTAATTTTTTATCGTCTGGCAAACCGCTGCTTTCTCTTTCTATGGTTATGTCTGAACGACTGGTAAGCTTAGAATAGTGAAATTGATTTTCGAGAACTTTAGCAAACTCGTTATACATTGTAATTTGTGCTTCACCTTTGCCTTCCACAATGGGAAAGTATCTGGTCCTGACTAAAAAGTTGGTATCGTCCAAATTAAGAACGCTTTCTCCATTTTTATTGCCGGGTTTATTTGCCTTCATAAAACACTGGAAGCTTACGATCTCATTTTTATCACGAATGTTCTGCTTAGCTTTTGCTATTTTACTTTTAACAATTGGATTTTTATATTTTTTTTTGGCCTTCTCTTCACTTGGCTCTTCGCTTGTCTCTTCATTAGGGAATAGCGTCTCATTGTTTTTGACACTTTGAAACTTGCTTTCGGATTCATCGATCGCTTGGATTTTTTCTTCAAGATTGAATATCTCGATGGCAATGTCATGCCGTTTTAATACCAATTCCACTTCAGGCAAAATACCCTCTTCTTTTAATACCACTTTTGGATTTTCAATCAATTTTTTACAAGTATCAGGTTCGGAATTCCAATGGATTTGGTACTCCTTACAATAGCCAACGGTAATGTTACTTTTTGGATTGAAAAGTAGCTGGCCATATACATGTT
>JASFLF010000491.1:0-3952 GCA_050118235.1 Gammaproteobacteria bacterium
TTTTTGTTCAACAGACTCATTTTCAGCTGTTGTTGCGAGGGATTCCAGCCACCCAACGAAGCGGAAAAATCCAGGTCATCATCGATATGTACCGTGCGGATGGAAGGGGATGAAATCGTTAAATTCTTGGCAATTTCCCGCCATTTCTGCACGTACGCATCCAGTTCGCTTTTCCCAGCCGCCTCCATAGCGCAATAAACATCCACTGTTACTTTACCGGAGACTGGCTTAATAAATCCTTCCATACTGACAACTTCTGTTATTCTGCTCAGCTGTCCGCTAAGCGGTACTAATGAATCAAAGGGACTGTCTTTTACAATCATTTGTATTCGATACGGCAGCAGCTTCTCGGTTTGTAATTTCAAAAACAGTATCGCCCCACCTAAACCCAGGGTTCCCAGAGAGCCGAAAAATATATCGGCGTTACTGTTTTCATTGCAAAGCCAAATGCGACCATCACTGCCCATTAGCTCAATTTCCAACACGTGATTGGCCAATAGTCCCCGGCTAAAACTCCTACCGCTGATTCCGCCCGAAGCGATAGTCCCCCCCACCGTGGCTTTTGTAGCGCTGGTATAGACCGGTAACCTCAGCCCTCGCTGCCTAAGATAATTTTGTAAATCGTACAACAGCATTCCGGCCGGCACCCTGACCCAGCCGTCACCCAACTCCACCTGCGACTGATTCGAAAGCATTGCTTGCATATCAATCACCATGCCCTTACCACACAGCGACTGTCCACAAAAGGACTGCCCTCCCCCTTTGAAGGTTATGCGCAAATTGTGACTATGCGCGTGCTCAAAGCAATCGCGTAACGAGGATACAGAACTGGGCTTGGCGACGACCACCGGCTCTTTGACGCGCAAATTACCGAAATCCGTGCTGTATTCACGCAGTGAGTGTTTGTCGTGAAATAAGTCTGTTGCTTTCATAGGTATCTTTTGGTGAATTTGCCTTACTAAACGATAATCAACAAGAATGCTTTATCATGACACACTCACACACACTGTTCCAAGAGATACTTAAGGAACCTCTGAATAAGTTTCTGACGCCAACTTAAAGGGTCAAACTAAAAGGGTCACTCCCTTTTTGACCGGACCTGAAATTCAGCAATAACAACAGTTCAATAACGTTACTTAGTATCTTTGAGTTTGGAAATTTTTTTAATTCGGTAAGAGTCCTGGTTATCTGTTTTCCCCGTTTAGAACAGTCCTGGCAACGTTCGTAAAAGTTCTTGAATCCAGTAATCCCAAGGTGACAGATATGGTGTATGGAAAGCGGCTTTGTTGATTCAATTGATTAAAAAAGTAGAACTAGCTATCTAAAGTTTCTTCAGCAATATCCTACAAATTATGTCAACTTTTTCTTTGTAACAATTCGTTAAAATACCACCTCCTTTTAGCACCAACTACTGCTGAAGGAAACACAGCTAGTGAAGATGTTGCGAAAAACTTTATCTATAAATTACAAGGAGACTAGAAAATATGCGACACATAATAAAAAAAATCGGTATGTTTTCCGTGTTAGTTATTGGTACCCAAGTACTGTTTACCAGTCTGGCAATGGCACATGAACCAAGGGTCGTAGCAGATGGGGCGCTCAACGTTGCTGTGGGTTGGCGTACAGAACCTGCTCTTGTCGGCCAATTGAACCAGTTTGATTTTATTGTAACTGACAGCCTTGAAGTTGATGACCCGGATCTGTCAGTAACCATCATGCATTTAAAGGAAGACGCTCAGAATGCCAAAGTACTGTCATCGGCAGAGTTATCCGGCGAACTAAGACGCGACAGCAACAATCCGAATCGCTTCAATATCTTTGTCGTGCCTACCAAAGTGGGTGCTTATGGTTTTCATATCAAAGGAATGCTTAACGGCATGATGATCGATGAAGTTTTTATATGTCGTGGTGGTACGCAAAATGCCGACGGGCGGTCATTTGGCTGCATAGAAGATGTACAGAATTTTCCCTCACATAAAACATCCAGACACCACCACGACGAACATCACGATGGTTAATAGTTTATAGCGTCAATATAGAAATGCTTGGTACTCTCGATTTTGGTTCATACCCTTCAATTGAGCATACCCTTAAATTGACTGTACTGAAAAACAAAAGGCGGCTCACAAGCCGCCTTTTGCTATTGGGATCGATAGCGATATCAAAACTAACCGAGACAGAACTTGGACATTTTGCACTGGATTACAGTGAATCAATCCACTCATTTATTTTTCTGCATTCGTATCTAAGCAATTTGTCGTCAGCATATACATAACTCATGAGTACCGCACCTTGTGCCATAGCGAATAAGTGCAGGCTCAGTGCCTTGCTATTTTTCGTTCCCAGTTGTCTGAAGGTTTTTTCAAGCCAACGCTGAAACAAATCAAACATTTCCCGAGTCTTTGCCTGCAGCGCTTGCTGGCATTTACCCAGTTCAACATTCAAGGATCCCATCGGACAACCGTAGCGCACCAGATCTGATTCCTCGTTCGACAGCATCTGAACAAAGCGTCGAAGTTTGTCCTTTGCATCGGGATACTGCGCATCCCACTGCGACAGTTGTTCGGCAATCGCCACCAAGCGGTAATCAATGATGGCTTCGAGCAACGCTTCCTTACTTCGAAAATGGTAATGCAAATTTCCTTTGGTGATACCTACGGCCAGGGCGATATCTGCAAAGGAAGTTTGGTTATATCCCTTTGTATATAAAAGACGATTTGCTTTCTCAATAATACGTTCGCGGCTATTTTGTGCTTTTTTGTCCATAGCGTCCCATAGGTACCTGCGTCAATCTCATCCTTGACATTCTAGTACGTTCGTCCTATTGTCGCAAATTAGGACGATCGTACTAACTTCAAATACCAACCAATCACCAATACAAGGAGAAGACAATGCCACTAGAAAATCCAACAATTCTTGTTACGGGGGCAAGCGGTTTCTTGGGTAAATCTATCCTCGATGCCTTTGCATCGTGTGAAAACGTCAAAATAATCGCCGCTTGTCGGAACAAACACAAGCTACCCGTTACCTTTAAGGGTGAAGTGCGCGAAGGTGATCTACGTGACCCGGCCTATCGCCAATCGGTTGTTGAAAATATCGATGTAATTTGTCATGCCGGAACCTGGGCTTCCATGTGGGGTCATCACAAACAGGAACAACAAAACTTTTATCTCCCCACCCGCGACCTGATCGAGCAAGCCATTACAGCAGGCGTCAAACGCTTTTTGTTGAGCGCTTCGGTAGTGATAGCAAAACCTGAAAAAACAGGTTCCTTGATCGACGATTTTTCCCCCACCGCCAAAACAGGATTTTGGCCACACCTCGACTACCTTATCGACATAGACACCTACATGAAAAATAACGCTCATCGCGGTATGCAAATGGTCACCATGCGGCTGGGACATTTTGTCGGCGCGGGAAACAAACTCGGTTTGGTACCAGTGCTGGTGCCGCGTCTTAAAACCTATTTAGTACCTTGGCTGGCCAAGGGAAAAAGCCGCCTGCCACTTATTGCGGATACGGATCTAGGAAACAGTTTTGTTTATGCGAGCCTGGCAAATTCATTACAGGACTATGAATCATTTAACATCTGTGGAAACTCATTTCCAACAACACGAGAAATCATTCACTATATCGCCGGAAAAACCGGCACACCCACACCTTTGTTTAGTGTGCCCTATTCCGCTGGGTACTTGTTCGCCTGGTTGATGGAGACACTCTTCCCCGTTCTGCCAGGTAAGTCACCATTTTTAACACGTTCCATTATTCACTTGGCGGAAGAATGGGTATGTGCTACAGAGTATACCGAAAAAAAACTGGGATTTAGGGCGCAAAAAAACTGGCGCACGGCTATGGATGAAGCCCTGGAAGAATTAAAAGCCAAAGACTATCCATGGCCACATTTGACGCAAGCCTCATCGTAATTATTTCCTATTCTATGCTGCCGCAACAC
>JASFLF010000492.1:0-3943 GCA_050118235.1 Gammaproteobacteria bacterium
TGGTATGCGTGAATCGATGACTAATAAATCCGGAATTTTACCGACGAGTTCAATAAATGCTTCGGCGTCGACTAGTGTGCTGCCTTCGATTCTGTCAGGGGAGGTTTCAGCCACCGCTGGCGTAGTGTAGATGATAGTGGCGAGTAGAAACCAAATGCAAGTGGTCATAGCAAAATTAAAGGATCTGGCGATAGACATGTCATGTGCCTCTAAGTTGGTTTAGACGGCCGCCGGCCCAAAGTTTTTACAGAAACAGACCGCACGTTTTCGAGTGGACTTCGGGTTCGTGGAGTTGTAATTCAAGCATCGTTTATTGAGCATTTAATACACTACTCTCCAATAAATATCGACCCAGTTAGTTTTAACTTGAGTCTACAAATGAAATTAATCTATTGATTTGTAATGCTTTTTATTCCTGCATGCAAGAGTAGATTAGCAGCTGTGCGTTTTGGGATTTAATGACCGGCTTAAAATGTCGATGCATTGACCCACATATGGCAGAGTATGCTCAAGGCATACCCTAGCGCAATTGCCGGAGTCCACTTTAAATGCCTGAAAAAGGTATATATACCTTTGGCTTGGCCCATTAGTGCGACGCCTGCAGCGGAGCCTATGGACAGCAAACTACCGCCGACACCCGCGGTCAGAGTGACCAGCAGCCATTCTCCAAGGGGCATATCGGGGCGCATTTGCAGCACGGCAAACATCACGGGGATATTATCCACAATGGCGGAAAAAATTCCCACGGTAATATTGGCCGTGGTTGCGCCCCATTGGACATACATTACTTGAGATGCCATTTCGAGATAGCCGATAAACCCTAATCCACCCACGCATAACACTACACCATAGAAAAACAGTAAGGTATCCCATTCCGCGCGGGCCACATTTTGAAAAATGTCGTAGTTGTGGTCAGGATGCTGATAAATAGAATTGTACTCCTCGTCGGAATTCTTATCCTGGCGCCCACCAACCACGGCATTTTGAATGGCAAAGCTTTTTTTTAGGTAAAAACCAAAAAATTGTAAATACGCCAAGCCTGTCATCATACCCAACATCGGGGGAAGATGCAGAAAGTTATGAAAACAGACCGCGGTTATGATTGTGACTAGGAACAAAATCATAACCCGCCGGGCACCACGGCGCATGGTGACAGTTTCGGTGGCGGCTGACGGCGATTCTTTGGGAATGGCAAAATCCATGAGTGCCGCAGGGACGACAAAATTGACTACGGCAGGAAGAAATAGCAAAAAGAAATTGTGAAATTCCACCATTCCTTTTTGCCATACCATTAACGTTGTGATGTCCCCAAATGGGCTAAAAGCTCCACCGGCGTTAGCGGCTACCACAATGTTGATACAAGACAAGCTGACAAAACGTGGCTTGTCGACACCCACAGCCATAACGACCGCGCACATCAACAATGCGGTGGTAAGATTGTCCGCCACGGGAGAAATAAAAAAAGCCAGGGCGCCGGTAAGCCAGAATAGTTTGCGATAACTGAAGCGTTTGCTAACCAACCAGGCGCGCAATGCATCAAACACCCGCCGCTCTTGCATGACGTTTATGTACGTCATGGCCACTAATAAAAATAACATTAACTCGGCATATTCAAGAACATTATGCCGTACCGCCTGTGCCACTTCCTGGGCGATGTTCTCTTGCGCATACGCAAATGCGATCATGCCCCAGATAATTCCCGCCGCGAGAATCACTGGTTTGGATTTTCGCAATTGAGTGAATTCTTCTGCCATCACGAGCAGATAAGCCAATACAAAAAATGCAATAGCTAAGTAGCCTATTATTGATGTCGTGAGACGTAGGTTTTGTTCACTGGAAGATGCACAAGCTAGCTCAGGCGCCAAGCCTAGTGGAATTAAAAGAATTAGTATCTTGAAAAGCTGAGGGAAAATAGCGCGGGTTGGTGGTCGCATTGTAATATTTTGAGTATTGTCCTTCGCTCTGGTGAAAGGCAATATTGTAGACCGTAGCCCTAAGTGATGCACGTTCTGATTTTGGGGCATCCGGCTCACCGGAAACCAGTTGTGAACATCAGAGTGCGAGACGTAACGCCGGATTTAGTGACGAAATGTCGGCTGGTGAAAGCAGGCGGATTCAGGCTGGATGATTACGCCTGCTTGGCGATCCGTAAAATCCGGTAGTTTATGATGCGGAATAAAAATCCAAATACCATTTCACAAAATTGGCGATGCCTTCTTCCACCGAGGTATCCGGTTTATAACCCACATCATTTACCAAATCGGTAACATCAGCGTAGGTGTCGGGTACGTCTCCCGGCTGTAGCGGCAGCAGATTGAGTTCGGCTTTTTTGCCCAGGCAGTCCTGCAGTACCTCGATGTAGTGCATGAGTTCCACAGGTTGGTTGTTGCCGATGTTGTAGAGCCGGTAAGGGCCTTTACTTGTGCTGCTGTCAGGTTTATCGCCTGTCCAATCCGGATTGGGTTCGGCAGGTTTGTCCAATACCCGGATTACGCCTTCGACGATATCATCGATATAGGTGAAATCGCGGCGGTGTTTGCCGTAATTGAATACATCGATGGGTTTACCGGCCAGTATGTTCTTGGTAAACAAAAATAAAGCCATATCCGGGCGTCCCCACGGGCCATATACGGTAAAAAAACGCAGTCCCGTGGTGGGAATGTTGTACAAATGGCTGTAGGTATGTGCCATGAGTTCATTGGCCTTTTTGCTGGCCGCGTACAGGCTCAAGGGGTGATCGACATTGTGGTGTACCGAGAAAGGCATGTTGGTATTGGCACCGTACACGGAGCTACTGGAAGCGTAGACCAAATGTTCCACGCCGTTGTGGCGACACCCCTCCAAGATATTGGTAAAGCCCAATATGTTGCTATCTATATACGAATGTGGATTAATTAAGGAATAACGGACGCCGGCCTGAGCGGCCAGATTCACCACACGATGGGGTTTGTGTTTGGCGAACACTTGCTCCATGGCGTCTCGATCTTGAATATCAATGCGCGCTTCGCTAAAAGCGGAATGGGATTTGATCAAACCCAGTCTGGCTTGTTTTAACGATACATCGTAATAGTCGTTGAGATTGTCTATGCCAATGACTTCATCGCCTCTTTCCAGCAAACGCTGAGCCAGACGGTTGCCAATAAATCCTGCTGTTCCGGTGACTAATACTCGCATTTATTACTCCATTTCTTTAAAGCTTATAACCGATCGTCCACAGTGTTTCTGGGAAGCAGACCTTTTACATCAAACAATACCGAATCCGATTTGCACAATTTACGAATGCCTTCCGCGCCCATGGCTTGGAATTGCTGGTGACCCACAGCAAGAATGACTGCATCATAATGGCCTTGCTGTAGGTTAGCGATGGGATTTATGCCGTATTCGTGTTGGGCTTCGGCAGGATCGACCCATGGATCGTACACATCGACATTGGCCTTATAGGCCTTGAATTCGCTGATAATGTCCACCACACGGGTGTTGCGCAAATCCGGGCAATTTTCTTTGAATGTCAAACCCAATATGAGCACGTTCGAGTTCACCACATGAATTTGCCGTTGGGTCATGAGTTTCACCACTCTCTGCACAACGTGTTCGCCCATGCCATCATTGGTACGCCGTCCAGCCAGGATCATTTCCGGGTGAAAGCCAATTTCCTGGGCTTTGTGGGTGAGGTAATAAGGGTCCACTCCTATGCAATGCCCGCCCACCAGACCCGGGCGGAAGGGCAGAAAATTCCATTTGGTGCCGGCCGCTTCCAATACTTCCAAAGTATCAATGCCCATGCGATTGAAAATTAGTGCAAGCTCATTGATTAATGCGATGTTGACATCCCGTTGAGTGTTTTCGATGACCTTGGCGGCCTCGGCCACCCGGATACTGCTGGCTTTGTGTGTGCCAGCAGTAATAACGCTGGCATACAAGGCGTCTACATAGTCGGCGACTG
>JASFLF010000493.1:0-3937 GCA_050118235.1 Gammaproteobacteria bacterium
ATTCGTTATTAGAGCAGTCGGACATCCTAAGATGCGATGCGATGGTTAATCTCCGTAGTTAAATCTGTTTGTTGTTGGCTATTAAATGTGTTTACTGCCAGCTTTATTTTTTTACCTTGCTTTGAGGTGAATACCCATCGTGACATAAACAATGAAGGTCGCTTTATTGAAACGATATCATCCCAAGTTAACGAGTCTGAACTGTTCTGGTCAGAGACTTTCAAGCCTTGTTCGTTTACTTCCACTTCAAATTCTTTGCGGGTGGTTACCCAAGTGACAAAAAACGCAAGTAAAAAACAAAGTAGATACAAAACGGCATATTCTTCGGCGGCAAAAATTTTCTGATAGTCTTTATGGAAGAATCCGGAGATTGTTGAACCCAGCGCTAATCCAAACGTTGCGAAAAAAGCATTTAAAAATGCAAAACGTAATACTTGCGAATTGTGTTGTTTGATAACCATTGTTAATAGTTATTCTGCGTTTGTGAAGATTAGCATATTAGCGAATTATAACAATCCGCTTGAACTTATAATACACCACGCAAATATAGCCTGTTCGGTTGGAATAAATAAGAAAAATGAGCGTGAAATATTCATATTTCCGAATCACCATAACATGCCAATTTGCACAACAAGTGACTATTGATAGTAAGAATTCATCTGGCATCCTCAAAAATATTCCTTTAATATCAAGTAGTTTTGCGATATTTTTAAAATAAAATAGATATAAAGAACTACGTCAAAGACCCGCACTTGTCCTAAGGGAATTCCCTACAGTCATGGCCAACAAGAACTATTAGAATAATTCGCTGGTGTGTTAAGTGAATACCTACCTATAACCAATTAGGTGATCAACTGGCACGCTCGGAAAAAAAACGTAAATAAGTGTATTATCCAAGTTACAAGGGGGGTAGCTTATGTTTAACAAGTATAAAACGTTTTTCTCAATACTGATTTTTGGATTATTTTCCACCCATGTTACCGCCGCGCCACCGCCGGACGTTGTGGAAGAGGCAAGAAATAGTTTTATTTTTGTTTTAAGTTCAGATGTGCCTGCCGGCGATGTATCAGGCTTGGCCAAAGGTTTGGCTAAGCAATATGGAGGTACCATCCGGCATACGTATGCAACGGCAATGAAAGGTTTTTCGGCCACAATGTCGGAACAAGCCGCATCGTTAATGGCCAGCCACAACCCTCAAATCCTTCGCTATGCTCGCAATGGTGTCGTCTATGCGGGCGAACAATCCAATGCTAATAAGGACAAAGGCCCGGTACCGCCGGAGCAAATTACGCCTTGGGGAATATCGCGTGTTGGCGGTTCGGGGGATGGAACAGGCCGTCACGCATGGATTTTGGATACCGGTATCGATCTGGCTAATCCGGATCTTAATGTGGACGAATCAACCGGAATCAATTGTGTATCCAGAGGCAAAGACACCATAGATGATACTATCGGTCATGGGACTCAGAACGCCGGTATTATCGCGGCCATCAATAACGATATCGATGTGGTCGGTGTCGCGGCAGGTGCGACAGTACATCCGGTAAGAGTCCTGCATAATAATTTATTCGGCTATTTCGATGAAATTATTTGCGGCATCGACCATATTGCAAACACTTATCAGTCTGTCGATAAGAATCCATCTCACCACGTCGTCAATATGAGTATTTATGCCCAGGTGCAAGGGCAGGAGGACGGTGTGGCATTGATGGAGGCCGCGATTCAGGATGCCATTGATAATCACGGTTTGCGCTTTTCCGTCTGTGCCGGAAACGAAGGTGACAATGCGGCAAACTACAGTCCGGCTCGCATGACAGACCCCAATGTGTATACCGTTACTGCAATCGATCAAAACGACCAGCTATACAGCCGGGGCAATTACGGCCCGGCAGTCAATTGGGCGGCACCGGGTGTGTCGGTTACCACGTTAAAGACCGGCGGTGGATTAGCGACCTGGTCAGGTTGTTCATACGCCGTACCTCATGTATCGGGCATTCTTCTACTAGGCAATGATCCTGTGCCGGATGGCTATGTGGCTGACATTCCTATCGCGACAATAAACGGAGCATCTGCGCCCTAGCCGATTAAGATACCCATTCGAGGTCGTCCACCTGGTCCGCGGCCTCGATTAACTGATATCGTTGAACTTTTCGTATACCCATGTGTAAATCCTATAACATATTTCCAACTTCATTCACGCAAGTAATTATAGTGGTGGTAAATTGTGAGTGATGTTTCTAAGTTATGCGCGTGAAAACGCTGAAACAGCCAAAGCCCTGCAGTTCCAAACTCTGTCACTGAATCGTTTGTATCAGAACGTTCGACCAGCGTGGCTTTAAATCATAAATTCAAATGTTAATTCTGCTGTGAGACGAGATCGATTTTCCTTCCTTTGGTCCGGATTAAAAATTGAAGTATGCGTTCTAACAAGGGATATTGGATGCTACGGATGGGCGATTACCACTATGGTGGATGTTCGCGCTAGAGCGCAACGTAGACATTGGTTCAGTGTTTGCGGATCCAACGCGGCGAAACTCTCGTCCAATACCACCAATTCAGATTTTTGCAGCAATGCGCGTGCGAGATACAGTCGGCTGCGCTCACCGTGCGAGAGCTGCCATCCGGTCTCGCCCACTATTTGCATCAGGCCGGAGGGCATGCGGCTGAGTAGGTCACCAAGACCAAGTTCTCCGCAGAGCTGCTCGGCTTCGGCTAAATCCGCGGTAGTGGGAGGCCAGCGGCGCGCCATAAGCAGGTTGAAAGCAAATGTGCCCGTGAGCACATGGTTGTCGTGAAACTGCGGCGCAGCGGCGGCCAGCCGGCGCCACTGATCGCCCCACGTCGCTCGGTCCAATCCGTCCAACAGCAGCAAGCCTGATTCTGGCTGCCTAAGGCCAACCAGCAGCGCGGCCAAGGTAGACTTACCGCCGCCGGAAGGTCCTTCCAGCAGCAATCGATCGCCTTGGTGTATGGTCAAGTTGCAGGCGGCCAACACAGGTTCACTTTGCGGCCGATAGCGAAACACTAAATCGCGCGCTTGCACCAGAACCCGTGAAGCATCGATTGTTGCTGTATCGGACTCCGTTTGTTGCCTGACTGAATCAGGTGTACGCGAATCCTCCGTATGTTGCGCCGCGCGAAATAAAGGCGCAACCTGATCCCAAGCCACGCCGGCTCGGGCTAAGCCGGAGAGCCCCGCTGCCACCTCACCGAACGCGCGATAACCGAGCAAGACGCCCCCCAAACCTATAGCCAGTCCCGTGGCGTCGGCGCTGCCGAAGATGAAATTGGGCGCGAGCCCAAACAATCCAATGACCAGCCAGCCCCGCGGTAAACCCGCGGCGAGGGGCACGAATGCTTTATCGAATTCACGCGCGACACTCAGGAAGCAATCAAGCATTTCGTCTTCGTCAACGTGCCTGCGCTCCGGCGCTTCCTGCGCTAAACGGGTGCGATGTCCCACCATGCGCTCGACCAGATCGTGGGTCATGTCCAAGCGCATATGAGTCCAGCGTCTTAGGCGCTGGTAATAGCGCCAACAGATCACGATTGCGGCGATAAGCCACAGCAACAGCAACCCAACGTGCAGCAATCCGCCCGCACCTAAAGCCAGCACCCACCCCGCGAAAAGCAGTTCCAGGGCCGCCAGCAGCACGGTAAAGCCGCCGTTCAGTGCCAGCGCCTCCAAAGCTTGCGACTCTATTACTTGGCCGAGCAACTGTCCGGCCCCTTGCTGGCGAACGCTATCCAAGTCCATTCGCAACGCGCCGGCCAGAAGTCGTTTTTTCAGCAATGACGCTAACTGGATCGCAAACGCACCTTGCAGCCATCCGCCGGTAAGCCGCAGCGGGACCATACCGAGCAACAGCAATGCCCAGGCCATGAGCCAGCCCGGATCAAACCGACCTTGCAGCGCGCCGAAACCGATCAAGGTCCA
>JASFLF010000494.1:0-3935 GCA_050118235.1 Gammaproteobacteria bacterium
AACATCCATAAGCAGAAATAGGCGATACCGAATATTGAGCCAACAGCAATTCTAAAATATTTTGGATTTTTTGGTTTTGCGAATAGAGTAAAGATTATAACTACGATTTACAGCGCAACAATTTGCATGAGAAACTATCTCTATTCGTATAAGTGACGTTATACAACTTTATAACTTCGACAATTAGTATATAAGCAGGAAATAGTACAATAGGTAGCTACGCCCAGCAAGGCTAGAAGTCTCGGCGTAGGCTTTTTCATTCGGCGCTTTGTGTCTCCATGAAATGTGAGCTGAGCTTGCGAAGCCCAACATTCAATAGGATAAGCCCCAACCATTCGTTTACGGCGATGACGCCAATAAGGCTTTTAAAATTTAAAAGATTGATTCCTATTATATGAATACGGACCATGTCAAAAAAAGGCATCCATGGTTATGGATCGCAATAATATTCATGATCATTGCTTTTGGCGGAGGGATTAAAGCATTTTATTTTGGTTTTTATCTTTCTGAATCCAAACATCCCATCAAACCATATAAAATCGCTATTTACAAAATCCCTTCATTTCTTGATTGGCAAACTGGCACACCCGGTGACAGTGGTAATTCACGTATATGGGTGCGATTGTATGACGCTGATGGAAACAATCTCCAGGAAGTGCGCACTACATTAAATGACTTGTCTGCAAAAATGTGGACCGACGATGCGGCGATTATTACCTCGGATATCGTTTGGCTCCTTCCGGATAAAATAAAATCACATTGGTTCGTCACACTGAACTTATACAAACCCTCCATTTTGCACTTCAAAGCTAAGATACTATCGCATTTCTGCCCCCCTTCGTTTCTTCTCCTCCAAGATTCATCTACCGCGATCCAAAGATAGTTCGAGTGTTTGTGATCTATTTTGGTTTAAAAAAATTACATAACCAACTATTTTTATTGGTGTTTTTTAGAATGCAGGGTGGGTTGTTAAGAGAATTGGATATTTTGCGACCAGCGCCACATTTTTATGATTTTTGAAAGTGTGAATATTTCACTTTTTTTATGTATATAAAATCACTAATCTATGAGCCGACTATTATTAGCTTTTTTAGCTGCCAAATTTTTGTTCCATAAGCCAAACCAGTAACCAAATATCCGGGGGGATATGCAATGACTCAAGCTCAATCCTTTGTTAACGATTTTTTATTCGATAGGGAACAAAATAATCTCAGAAGCCGACTTTCCTATGAACTTAATCAAAAGGAATTTTTTCAGCGCATTGACGCTATTCCAGAGCTAATTGGCGCAGGCGTAATCTACACAAATGGCGCAACAGCGGTAAAGTTACGCGAATTTCAGCCAATTTGTTATCTCAATCCAGTGTATGTCGTCCTCAAAGAAGCCCCACCGCTGAATAAGAAAACCGAATTACAAGCTGAACTGGAATCCAATCCTCGAAATTCTAAACTAGTAGGTGAGTTAGTGGGTGCCGGTTTAAGTTGTGGAGCTGCAGCGCTTTCTTGGATTGTTATAGTCGGGGCAAGTGCTGCAGTTCCTGTTAGCGGTGGGGCGAGTACTGCAGTTGTCGTTTTAACCTACTCCGCCGCCATTGCGTCAACGGCACAATGTGCAAATTCAATATTGCGTACGGGTGGAGAAATAGTAGAGCCATCGCTTAATGATTGGCTGGATTCACAGGAATGGTATACAAACACGACAACGGCTTTGGATATAATCTCTGTTGCGGGAGCGGCAGGCGCTGGATTTGCCACTATCAAAACCGCTATTACAGTTAGAGCGGCAACTGGACAGTCATTTTTAACTGTATTGAAAGGTATGAGCCGCGCAGAAAGGAAGCGTCTAACGGAGGAAATCATCAGGGTAAACCATCCTGGCATTTCAAACGGTGCGTTGAAGGCAATGGTGAGAAGCAGGTTATATCCGAAACGATACAGTAATATTCAAATTACCGAAGCACTGAAGTTACAAATGAAAGACGCGCTGGGCGCAACATTGAGTTTCACAGGAAGCGCCACTTCCGGTGTAGTCAAGAGTCTGGCTATAGGTATTTACGAGGGCATTCCGGAATAAATGACAAATTCTCCAGAGAACAAATACGCTGAAGTTGAAAAGCAAATCGATGAGATTCTGTCCGATGGCAAACTGCATTTATTTCCCCCAGGCTTTGGGACCTTCTTATTGGTTAATTTGTTGATGATCGTGGGAATTTGTGGTTTGTTAATCGCAGCGAAGGATGTATTGTTTGATCAAATGGAACAGGCGGCGACCTTCATGGTATTAGGGGTGCTGGTGTTTTCCATAATCATAGTCACGCCACCTTTTTTGGTAGTACGGGGATTTCGCAAAGCACTTCCCTTTCTTAAAAGAATGATCATTGTTTTATCTGTGCTTACCTTTATTTCAGGGGTTGCGAATCTTATGATTGGGGGATTTTATGGCCTATATGCAGCTGTTGGATTTATATGCTTGGTAATTGCGTACATGCTTGCGAACAGTAACGCTTATCAATTGCTAAGTATGTTTACGGCTCGGCGGCGGGAACTGGCCCTTGAGGCTTTGGAACGTAAGAAGGAAGTGCTTTCCAAATAGTAAAAACGTGGTGGAACACGTTAACACTATTTCTCGTGTTAAATCTTGAATTGCTCGGTGGACCCGTTTTGCTTAAATCGATCTCATTTCCAATAGGAATATTATAAATTCACTCAGCCACAATATGCTATCGTGGCATGAAACTCTGCGTGGCGTATGTCTCGTAAAAATCGAGAACGATAACCGATTGGAGTGATTATAAGGATAAATGGATTAAATTGAGCCCGAAAGCCGCATGATACAAAAAATGTCCATATACCTCGGCGAATGGATCTTAGTGTGGATTTTTATATGGATGGTGTTTATTGATTATTTGCCAAAACACGCGCATTATGATTATTTTGGGCTAGTATCACCGTTATTGTTAATCGTATTACCATTCTACGGTTCTCAGCTGACCTCTGACGCCTATCCATTGGTTATAATCCCTGGCATTTTGTTTTGGACAATAACCACCATAGTAATTTTTGTTGTGAAGAAGAAATAGGAATGATAGAAACAGTCCCTCAAGACAGCGCCAAAACTAACGAACTGAATGACAATACGAATCAAGACCGTCAAGTGGAAATGATCTTCTCGGTTGATAGCCCCTATCAAATTCAATATACCCCGCAGACGTGGTATCAAAAAAATCTGGATGTGCTATTCCCTCTTTTCATTATCGGCATCGGGCTTTTTCAATACGTCCTAAGAAAATGGATACTCCCGGTCGACAAAGACATTATTTTCGAACTGGAAGACCGTTTTCCCTCCCAAGGCATCATCTTCCACCCAGGTTTTGGCGCTTTTATCATGATTGCCGGCGTGATCATGCTGGTGTTATTTAATCTTGATCATATTTTTTCGTTTTGGCTCTAGTTATTCAGTAGGTCATCGCAATGGGATTTTCTATCGCTCAGTTATTTGTAATTTTCTTAATGGTTATTCTTGTGGTAGCGTTTTGGAAAATTAATATTAAAATCGGCTACCCCGGCTGGTTGGCCCTACTTATACTGATTCCAATCGTCAATATTATTTATATTTTGTATCTGGCATTTTCGCGGGGGCCAACGACTACTAAATAAGTACTTCGCTTTCCCAAAACACTCTAGTATTCTAGTTCGTTGGTTTATTCAATCTTCTCCCATCGGTTGTCTTTTTTTATTCCACAAAAATTTAGCCTTATAGGTAAAATCACAACGGTGGGCACAAAAAACGTGCCCACCCTACTTGGCTTCCGGTTGACAAAGATGTCATTATTGAACTGGAAGACCAGTCTCCCTCCCAAGGCGGTTCTATTTTACTCTCGTTTAAGGTTTGAAATATTCTTCCAAACCATGACAAGAAAATGGCGCACCAGTAAG
>JASFLF010000495.1:0-3929 GCA_050118235.1 Gammaproteobacteria bacterium
TGGCCTACGCCCGGCAGAGCGTCGCGAGCAGGTACAGCGCCTCCTAAAGGTATTTGACACCGTGGTGCACGACATCGTCGTGCTCGCCGGCGATCTCAACGAGTGGTGGTTATGGGGACGGCCACTGCGCGCCCTGCATAGGCTGTTTCCGGAAACGCCGCACCGGCGCAGTTGGCCAGCGCGTGTACCGTTGTTGGCACTCGATCGTATATGGGTGTCACCGCGCCAGGTCTTGTGCGGCTTGGCGACACACCGTAGCCCACTTGCCAGGCAGGCATCGGATCACCTGCCGCTGGTGGCCGAATTGCAGTGGCCGCCCCCAGGAAAGTCACAGACCAGGTAAATAAATATTCGCTAGTGTAGTGTTTCATATAAAACACTACACTAGAGATCTTTGGAATTTCAGTGTCCGAGTCTGCAGATTTGAAAAGCGGATACACGAAAGGTTGAATGAGATCGGCTACTATTCAAGTTCAGGGACTTATCTACTTGAAGCTAATACCAAGCAGGTTCATGCACATCGGGAAATGACCGCTAAACCGTTGCACCGGACACCCAAACGGCGACACTAGTTTGCTGTGTGCGCGCTGATGAACTCTATCGCTATGTGCAAAAAGGAAATTACCTATGAAAAAAATTAAGAATTCAGATGTAGCTGCAATATTCGATAGTTATCCTAAACATATTCGAAAGAAAATGTTGTTTCTACGTCAATTGGTTTTTGATACTGCGGCAGAAGCGGGTGATATTGGCGAAATTGAAGAAACAACCAAGTGGGGAGAGCCAAGTTACATTGCAAAGGGTGGTAGTACTGTCAGAATGGACTGGAAAAGCTCTAAACCTGCACAATACGCAATGTATTTTCATTGTAAGACGAAACTGGTTGATACTTTCAAAGAACTGTATAGAGATACATTTAAGTTCGAAGGTAATCGAGCCATTATATTTAATCTGGAAGATGAGATACCGGTTGAGGAGTTAAAGCATTGTATTACTTTATCGCTTACTTATCACAGCAGAAAAACCTTACCCATGCTGGGCGTATGAAACAAGCACATAACCGCATCAAAATCGCTCGCAAATTCGCTAGACCGGACGGTTAATTGGAGCGATAAGGGGCGCCACTTATCGCGGGACTTATAAACCTGGCCACCTATAGATAAGACCTTCACTGAGGAGATAAAATGAATTCTTCCACCTCTACTATTCAAAATATTTCCGATACTGCTTTTTGGGTGGCATCTTATCGAGCAATTGAAAGTGAAAAGGAGAACGCCTTATTCCGGGATCCGCTTGCGGATTTGTTGACGGGGGAATATGGAAAGAAAGTTTCAAATTCAATGAAACCCATCGCACGATACGCCTATTGGTCCGTGACTATTCGCACACTTTTGATTGATGAGTATGTGATGAAATATGCAAATCAAGGCTATAACACCATCATTAATCTTGGGGCGGGCCTTGATACCCGGCCATATCGTCTCCCTCTTTCGCAAGATATTCAATGGATAGAAGTTGATTTTCCGGAAGTCATTGAGCTGAAAAACGAAAAACTTAAAGATCAAAGGCCGAAGTGCACACTTGAGAGAATTGGGTTGAACCTAGCCATTCAGGAAGAAAGGAGAAGACTCTTCGACGAACTAAACCATCGGGTGGGTCCAGCTCTTGTACTAACGGAAGGTGTTATCCCGTATCTCGATGAATTGTCAGTTAGCGGTTTGGCCAATGATATACAGGATCAATCCAATTTTAGATTATGGATAGCGGACTATTACTCACCTGAAGTGTATCCCCGGTATCAGTCTCCGGAATTCAAGAAACTTTTAGGTGATTCACCCTTTCAGTTTTTCCCTTCGGACTGGTTTTTGTTTTTTGATGATTGCGGTTGGACTCGAAAAGAAATGAGATATCTTTATGATGAGGCAGAAAAACATAACCGCCGGTTTCCGCTGCCGTGGTGGGCAACGCTTTTAACATTCGTCATCGGTGAAAAAAAAATTAAGGAAAAAGTCCGAAAGTTACACGCGTATATAGTGTTTGAGAAAATGAGCTAGAAAGGGTGCCTCTAGGGATACTTTTCACTTAAAGATCCTCTGAATGGGTCGTGACCGGCATCCATGGGTGTAAAATCACCAACCGCTTAGTTGCAAAATTTGTAAATATTCCCGATATTAACTGCGTTTTGCCTGCATGGACGCAGGTAAGGAGCGAGAGCAGGAGCGGAAGCTTTGCGCCTCGCGTGTGGCGATTGTAATTCTCATGGCTACTCGCCCAGACTTATTCAGAGGTTCCCATAATGTGAAGCCGACTATTGACGTATATCCCCTTTGTTCATATCCGATATTGTTAGCGTGGGGCGACCCCGACTCTCTCTCATAAACACTTTGCGTCATTTAGTTGACCAGGACGCGTTCTGGTTGGCCCTGTTCATGGACGCGAAATATCAAAATAGTAACGCCTTCATCCTGAGTCAGGATGGTGTGATTCTGTTTATACGGCACAACTGCGACATCACCTTTTTTATAGATAACATCATCCTTGCCTTCCTGCCAAAGCACAACAGAACCGTCCAGAATATAGGCAAATTCTTCACCGGGATGCCAGTGCACAGGCAAACTCGAATTGGCAGGAACCGTAACATGACTGACAACAACTTCTGTATCTTTGGCACCTTCAAGCTGGCTTACTAACAGGTTTTCAAATTTCATTTTTTTAACTCCTTCAGGTAACTGTTTATTTAATGGTTTACTCTCGTTTATAAATTAGGCTCGGTGTTTATCGATGTAGTACGCTTCCCAGGGACCAATACCGGTCATTTGCAGAATCTTGCCTTTTTCAATCCTCACCCTATACGCTTCCTTGTGGGCGTTGAGATAGAAATCACCCGCTTGCTATCTCCTGGGTTTTGGGCAAGCCAGTGGTCTTGCTTGATTTACCCATGTACAGTTTGTTATTAAGTAGTGGATACAGAATAGCAATGCCAGGTAAGGCTTTATTGACAGCACGGGCCAGCTTTTTGGCCTGAGAGGACAAATTTGCGAAAGAGGAGATAGAGTTTGGTTGAACACCGCAATACCACTGTCACCGTACGCATGGTGATGAAGGCCTGTGAAGCCGCAGGTGTCGACACCGATGAATTGTTAGCTACCGCAGATATTGACCGGGAAACGGCCGAACACCCGGATGGTGAAGTCAGTTTCGGGCAAATGCAGACATTCTGGCAAAATGCTTATCAGATGTCCGGTGATCCTTTTATTGCCATGCGTGCGGCGGAACTGGTTGAGGTCGGTGATTATAAGTGCTTGGACTACCTGACTGTGCATGCCAGTACAGTGGGTAAATCCCTGGAGAACTTTTGTCGGTATATGTTGTTGATTAATACCTGGATAGGCTGGGACATCATAAAAGAAAGCGATAAAGTTACACTGAGAATGCTCGCCTCTGCCGGTTCCATTCCACCACCTTCATACGAATTTGTTTTTGCCATCTACACCAAACGAGTTCGAATGTTAACCGATGAGGACTGGTTCCCCAGCGCCGTCCATTTTCCATTTCCGGCCCCGCCCGATCCGCAACAGCATGCCGATTTTTTCAAAACGAAAGTGCAGTACGATTCTCCGTCGGGAGAGTTTGTTGTATCCCTGGATTGCTGGAATAGAGAGCTGCCCGGTAGCGACCAACAACTCATGAAAGTTCTGGATGAACATGCACGAATGCTGTTGGCACAACGCCCATTACCCGATGACTTCGTTGGCAAGGTGCGGCAGGAAATTGTGCGTGACCTGCACGGAGGAGAAGCCACACGTGATTCCATCGCCAAACGACTTAACGTAAGTCCCCGCACCATGCAACGACGCCTTGATGAGCATGGCGTGACCTTTGCGGATTTGCTAGACGAAGTCCGGGCGGAACTGGCAAAAAATAAGTTA
>JASFLF010000496.1:0-3927 GCA_050118235.1 Gammaproteobacteria bacterium
GGCATGGACGTGGTGCGTAAAAACATACAAGCCTTAGGCGGTACGGTGGACGTTCAATCCACGCTGGGAAATGGTTCCACGTTCACAGTGCGCTTACCGTTAACGTTGGCCATATTGGACGGCCAGTTGGTACGTGTAGGCGGCCATACCTACATAATTCCTCTGATATCCATTGTGGAATCGCTGCAAGTGCAGGGCAAAAACGTCAACGCCATCGCCGGCAAAGCGGAATTATATAAATTACGGGATGAATATATACCCATTATCAGGCTCTATGAAGCCTTTAATATACAACCGGATTCCAAGTCCCTGGACAACGGATTATTGGTGGTGGTGGAAGGCGACGGACGAAAAGCCGGCTTATTAGTGGATGATTTGCTCGCACAGCAACAAGTTGTCATTAAGAGTTTGGAAACAAACTTTCGCCGTGTCGACGGATTGTCCGGCGCGACCATTTTAGGTGACGGTACGGTCGCATTGATATTGGATGTTGCGGGTGTAATCCGAGTTTCCCAGGGGCGTGGTATCCAACGCCAGCAAGATTCAATCAACGCAGATGACGTGGCTGCATAAGGAGGCGATCAGTGGAATTGGCACAACAAATAGAAAATAATATTCAAACTGTTACTCAAACCGATGACCATTTCGGTAAGAACAGCGATCAGCTTTTGACATTCATTTTGGCCGGTGAAGAATACGGCGTGGATATTCTGAGGGTGCAGGAGATCAAAGGCTGGGATTCAGTGACGCCCATTCCGAACACACCCAAGCATATTCTGGGCGTCATCAACCTGCGCGGCACAATAGTACCTATTGTCGATTTGCGACTGCGCTTCAATTTGGAAAGCATTCCCTACGGGCCCACCACGGTAGTGATTATGTTAAAAGTTAAATCCGAAGATCGCACCCGCACTATGGGTATCGTCGTAGATGGGGTATCCGACGTTTACAATCTCGCTCAAGACGCGATGAAACCGCCGCCGGATTTCGGCAGTGTAATATCCGTGGACTTCGTAAAAGGCCTGGCAACAGTGGGAGAACACATGGTGATCGTGTTGGACATCGATCATATGTTGAATTCCGGGGAACTAGCCATGGTGGAAGCGGCGCAAATCCGCTAAGCCATCGTTTACCTTAATACGTCATAAACGGCGAATGTTTGAATTCAATATTTAGAGTACTGAAAATGCCAGCAAGAAAAAAAACCGCAACGAATCCCAGAAAACCTGTTAGTAAACCTTCTGTGAAAGCTTCTATGAAAAAAGGCCCTAAGAATTCCGTAAAAAAAACATCTAGCGATAAACTCAAAGTGGCACCGCCGCCTGCCGAGCGAAGGCGTGCGAAGCGCAAACCTTATCAAAGCCCGTTGGGTTTGGACGTGCAAACCCTGGAGCAAACCTTCAAGCTAATGCAGCCCAATATTGCGGACGTTATCCATAGCTTCTACAACCGCTTGTTTACCCGCTACCCGAAAGTGCTCCCTTTATTTCAACACACCACTCAGGCCCAACAGGAAAAGAAACTGTTAGCCGCGCTGAATATTGTGATGAAGAATTTGCGTAAGCCGGAAGTGTTAGTCAATACATTATTGACACTCGGCGAAAGACATAATGACTACGGTGCGCTGCCGGAACACTACGCGGCGGTGGCATCGGTATTATTGGACACGTTTAAAGAATACACCGGCGATGTGTGGACACCGAAAGTTCACGATGCCTGGAGTTCAGCTTTGGAAACTATTGCGGCAACTATGTTAAAAGCCTATGGCGCTAGTGCCAGTGAAAAAATGGAGGAAATTGTAATGGCGACAAGTAAAAAGGCAGTGGAAGAAGAATTACAGGGAGCTATTGGAGTGGTTGACGATTTGCAGATTTTGCAGGATATTCTGGAGCACGCTCCCGTAAACGTCATGATCGCCGATGCGGACCATAACGTGGTGTTTGTCAATAAGCGCGCGAGAGATGTGTTCGAGGAACTCGAAAGCGAATTGGCAGGCTATATCCCAAATTTTAAAGCGGGTAGCATAGCAGGCGGTAGTATTCACCGCTATCACAAAGACGCCAATGCCATCAAAAATATTCTCGCCGGTTTGAAACCCAACGAAGTGCACAAAGGGGAAATTACTCCTGGACATTTCGTGTTCGAACACGAAACCAGAGGTTTATACGACAGTGTCGGAAACTTAAAAGGCTATGTGGTTCAATGGCATGATGTGACTGAAAAACGCAGCAAAGAAGAGCAAGCTCAACGTTTGCAAGCGGCGGTGGACGGCGCGCAAACCGCCATTATGATGATAGACCGGGATTTGGTGATCACATACGCCAATGACACAACAAAAACGTTGCTGAAAGATAACGAAGCCACCTTAAAATCCTTATATCCGGGTTTTTCCGCGGATAAACTCAATGGCACGTGCATCGATATGTTTCACAAAAACCCGGACCATCAACGGCGTCTGTTGGCTGATCCCAAGAACCTGCCGTTTGAAACCGACATTCAGGTAGGACCGTTGGTCTTTCATATTCGGGCCTCGGCAATACATGATTTGCTTGGCAACTATGTAGGCACTACGCTGGAATGGAGCGACGTGACTGAGCTACGCAAGAGTGAAGTGGAAGTGGCGCGGTTGAAGTCCGCCGTCGATGGCGCCCAAACCAATCTTATGCTCTGCGATGAAGATCTGAATATCACTTATGTCAATCCTGCGGTAATCAATATGTTAGCCAAGCGCGAGAGTGTTTTAAGGCAACATTTTCCCGGTTTTAGTATTCAAAAACTGGTGGGTACCAACATAGATGTGTTCCACAAAAATCCAGCCCATCAGCGCGCGTTGCTTAAGGACTTAAGCCGCTTGCCAGCCAAGGCGGAAATCAAAATTGCTGATTTGGAGTTTGAAGTAAACGCCACAGGCGTTGTAGGGCCCAATGGTGAATACATGGGTAATATGGTGGAATGGCGGGATATTACCGAGCAAAAAGACGCCGAACGGCAAATAGAAAACTTGATCCAGTCCGCCATCACTGGTGATTTGGAAAATCGTATCGATTCGGCCAACTACGAAGGATTTATGAAAGGCCTGGGTGAAGGGATTAATCAACTGATGAATGCGGTGGTACTGCCGGTGCGCGAAACCAAACGGGTTGCCGAACTCCTGGCCAGTGGCGATTTGACCGAACTTATGGAAGGGGACTTTCAAGGTGAGTTTGCCGAATTGCGCGATGCCATCAACAGCTCCATGCAGAATCTTCTGAACATGGTCAATAAGATCCGTGAAGGCAGCGCCAATATTGCCTCCGCCGCCGGTGAAATCGCCCAAGGCAATGCGGATTTAAGCCAGCGTACCGAAGAGCAGGCTTCTTCACTGGAAGAAACCGCCTCCAGCATGGAGGAGTTGACCAGCACAGTGAATCAAAACGCCGACAACGCCCGTCAGGCAAACCAACTGGCCTCAGGTGCCAGAGAGTATGCAACCAAAGGCGGCGAAGTGGTGGGCAAGGCCGTTGGTGCCATGGCGGAAATCAATAGCAGCAGTAAAAAGATTGCCGATATTATCGGCGTCATCGATGAAATCGCTTTTCAAACCAATTTGCTGGCATTGAACGCGGCAGTGGAAGCGGCCAGAGCGGGTGAGCAAGGACGCGGTTTCGCGGTGGTCGCCGCCGAGGTGCGCAACCTGGCACAACGCAGTGCCGCCGCGGCCAAGGAAATAAAAACTCTCATCAAAGACAGTGTGGAAAAAGTCGAAGAGGGAACCAAGCTG
Source organism: Gammaproteobacteria bacterium (assembly GCA_050118235.1). Lineage (GTDB taxonomy): Bacteria > Pseudomonadota > Gammaproteobacteria > SZUA-152 > SZUA-152 > JAJDNG01. The sequence continues at coordinate 3,761 of JASFLF010000496.1, forward strand.
GTGGATCAGTCCGGTGAAACCCTGGATCAAATTGTAGAGTCCATTAAAAAGGTTAGCGATATAGTTGCCGAAATAGCCTCGGCCAGTCAGGAACAGGCCGCTGGCATCGAACAAGTCAATAAAGCGGTTACCCAAATGGATGAAGTAACTCAGCAGAACGCCGCCTT
>JASFLF010000497.1:0-3919 GCA_050118235.1 Gammaproteobacteria bacterium
ATAGAATATTTTTCACCACCCAGGTCACGAAGAGTGTATTTACATAGGTCTTTTTCTCTTCGTGCGCACTACCACTTCGTCTTGAATTCCATACAGGCGTCTTAATCCGGTGCTACAATAGACTTCAAAACTTGAGTGTTAAGAATGAATTAGGGTATCTTGTTTGCCGCAATTCTCCATCGGTCGGCGGCAAATCCCCGAAAAACTATAAAATTCACTTTATTAACCGATAACTTATGGGGTTAAACACTCCCGCACTATACATAACGCGCGCCTTGTTAGTTTGGCGCCGGATAACAGGACATTATATGACAAACCCTTTCAGCGTATTTTTTATTTGCGTATTGCTGTTTCTTGCCAATGCAGTTACCCATACCGTTGCGGCGGATCCCTCCAAACAGTCCATTCAAAACAGCATCGTGAAAATCATGGCCACGCACAACCATCCCGACTATCGCTCACCATGGCAACGCAAAGGCATTAACTCGGTCACCGGATCCGGTGTGATTATTGGCGGTAAGCGCGTTCTTACCAATGCACATGTGGTAGCGGACCAAACCTTGGTTGAAGTACAACGCGAAGGTTACGGCAGCACGTATACCGCCGAAGTGGAATTCGTCTGTCACAGTTGTGATTTGGCCATTTTACAGATTGAAGACGAGACGTTTTTTGAAGATGCGGTCGCCTTGGAAATCGATGGCTTACCGCAATTACAATCGCGGGTAGCCGTATACGGCTTTCCCACCGGAGGCGAAACCATTTCCATCACCGAGGGCATCGTATCGCGTATCGAAGTGGATTATTACGTGCATTCATCTGAGCGCTTTTTACTGGCGCAAGTGGATGCGGCCATCAATCCGGGCAATAGCGGCGGCCCCGTCGTCTCCGGAGGCAAAATTATCGGCATTGCCATGCAAGCTCTGGAACAAGCGGAAAATATCGGCTATATCGTCCCCGCTCCCGTGATCAAGCACTTTTTGGAAGATATCAAAGACGGCCAATTTGACGGGTTTCCCGAATTGGATATATATGTGCAATTGCTGGAAAACAAGGCATTGCGCGATTCACTTAACCTGCCCAAGAACGCCGGAGGTTTAATGGTAACCGGCGTCGCCGAGGACAGCCAATTGATTGATTTGATAAAACCGGGTGACGTCATTCTGGATATCGACGACTACGCCATTGGGCGCGACGGTAAAGTCACCCTGGAGTCGGGTTTAAGAGTGGAGTCCTCACACCTGGAATACTTAAAGCAAGTAGGCAGTTCCTTGGAACTCAAGCTGTTTAGGGAAGGCAAGATTTTTACTCAAAAAGTCCCGCTCACACCACGCAAAAAGAGGATGAACCAGAAGGAATACGACATTGATCCTACGTATTTTGTGTTTGCCGGCCTGGTATTTCAGCCATTGTCCAACGGCTATCTCACCGCCAATCATAACGCCCAATACTTTATGCTGTCTTACATTCCGGAATACACACTGGAGGGCTACCGCAAGCTCATACCGGATCGCATCAAATCTGAACGACACCAAGTTGTTGTGCTAAGCCGCGTATTGCCCGATGCCATTAATCAAGGCTACAAGAATATGGAGCACAGCGTGGTTTACTCCGTAAACGGTACAGTGGTCAAAGACATGAACCACTTGATTAAGCTGATCGAGGCGGTCAATGAACCGTATTTAAAAATCATCACTGACTTCGGCAACTTAATTACCCTTGACATGAAAAAAGCCCGCAAGCGTAACGAAACCATCTTGAAAAAATATCAAGTGTATGTCGACCGTTCACCGGATTTGCAGCAAACCGTGCGCTAAGCGACATAGGATGGGCGATGCCCGGCCTACATCGTGATGAATACCAATGATAGTTTAACTACAGTGGGTAGAGATCCCGCTGCAAATTTTCTACAACAACGTTCTTGCCTTCCCGCGGAGGACCAAGAAAACGAGAAGAACTGGGTGACGTAGGAGTGGATTTGTTGGGGCGCGGCCAGAGAGGCTTCACTGCAGGTCGTAGCCCCCGCTCGCATAGGTTAATCCCACCACTTGGGTGGCGAATTTTCATGCGGCACGCTGTGGCAACGCTCGCAGATCCATAAGGCAAACGCCACTTTATCGTGACAGCGGCCGCAGTATTCTCCAGCGAGAATACCATCCATGGAGGGATTGCTGGCCCCTTTTTGCGGCAGAAAAATAGCCGGGTGACAGTTCTCGCACGCCAGCCATTGAGTATGTGCCTTATGAGGAAAGCGCACCCAGGGCATGTTACCGGTGTCTTTAAACATAATATCCATATCCATCACGACCATCTCTTGCTCACCTTTGAGATCGGCTCGCGGATTAATAATGCCGAGATTAATCGCCTTGACCCAATCGACGCCGCCACGCCTATCCAGCGGAAAAGCGCTCATCGCCTCGCTGGGCTCTTGCAACGCTTTAATGGCATCGTTTTTTGGGTCGTGGATGCCATCCTCGGTAAGCTTTTCAGTTTTGACTTGCGTGGCGAAAAACCGGTTGTCCACCCACTTTTTACCGGCGCCGGTGCCACCCCCTTCCACCACATAGTTGGCGCTTCGGGTGCCGGACACAATCCCTTCCGCACAAGACAATAACAACAACGCTGATACCATGCACATGGCTATAGCCGCTAGCCGATACTTCATTCATCCCCCCTACAACTTCTAATCATTATTATTTACGCCGAACAACAAATCACGAACAACTAGTGAGGTTTGACTCTAAGCTTGGCGGCAATAAAGTCACTATGCGGAATGTACAACAAATCGGAAATCTTACGGATTAAGGCCTCTTCGTATTTTTGCAAATAGTCATCGGCATATGCCACCTGCCACATAAGTTCGACAATTTTTAATTTTTGCTCGAAGCTGAATTCTTGATTGATTAGGGAAGTAAATTCGTAGTAGCTAGTGGCTTGTTTGGCTTCTTGGGTGGCGAGTTCTATCAAATGCTCCACTTCTTGCACTGGCAAGTGGAATTTTGCTTTTAGCGCCGCGGCGATTTGCCCCACTTCCTGGTCTTCGATATGAAAGTCGGCCCGAGCGATTTCCACCAGTAGCGCGGCAGTGGCCACTTGCAACCGGTGCTCGGAATTCTCCTGTTGGCCATCAATTTGGCCGATGTGGCTTTCAAAAAACTGTTTAATCGCTTTTAACATACGCGTAACATTTCCTAAGATGATGCCACTAATAAGTGGCACACAATCTGAACACTTATTCTGAAGAAAGTGAAACTATATGAAATTGTCTATAGAATCAACTTTGACCGGGGCCTTGACTGGGAGTTGCGTATGACGCGTTATTTAACGGTATTGTTGCTCAACATTTTTCTTATTTCACAAGCAATTGCTTCCAATCAGGAAAAAATCGACTTGATTTTAAAAGAAAAAAATCCGCCTTTCGGCGTGGTTTTCGAGATCATCGAAGGCAGCGAAAGTGATTTGGAGTGGGCCATTGCCGAGGTAAAAAAATATTCGGACCAGTTACGCAAACGTTTTCCGGACATCGGCATCGCCGTGGTTTCCCACGGATCGGAACAGTTCGGATTAATGAAATCGGAAGCAAAAGAGCTCAAAGAAGTGCATGCCACCGTCAAATCTTTAGTTCAGGATGACTCCATCCCTGTGCACGTCTGCGGCACCCATGCCTCCTGGTATGGCAAAGACGCAGGCGATTTCCCGGATTATGTCTCCGTCTCTCCCGCCGGACCTACGGAAATTGCCAATTATGAAGACATGGGATATGAAAAGATCGTCCTGGAGGAGCCTCAATAAATAGTCGTACCGCCAAGACGCCAAGACGCCAAGACGCCAAGATTTTAGAAACGGTTTCTTTAGACTTCAACCGTACGTCCCAGATGTTTGGATTCGCCGATACGCAATAAGCTGGGCAATAATATCAAGG
>JASFLF010000498.1:0-3918 GCA_050118235.1 Gammaproteobacteria bacterium
AATGAGTTCACCGGTTTTTATGCTTTTTAATAACGCTTGCAGCTGTGCGGGGCTGTCCAATTGCTCGATCAACAATTCCAACCGGCCGCCGCAGGGCAGTCCGAAACGCGTGGCTTCCTGTCGGTCTATGCCATAGTCCACCAAGGTTGGATAGCGATCCGCAAGTTGTGCGTTGCGATAACGGGCAAACAGGTCTTCTTCCACACACCCTCCCGAAACCGATCCATCGTGCCTGCCGTCGTCGCACATTACCATCAGTGAGCCCCTGGGCCGGGGTGATGATCCCCAGGTTTTAACAACAGTCACAAGTACCACTTGATGGCCGTCGCTAACCCAGTCCAAGGCGCTTTGCAGGATGGAACGCTCGGTACCGAAGACGCTCATGGGGGCGCGTTACACGGTTACCGCCAATTTAAGGGGCAGCTTGTAAATACGCTGTCCCGTGGCTTGAAACAGCGCATTGGCCACGGCCGGTGCAATGACGGGAGTGCCCGGTTCGCCCACGCCCGTGGGCGGCTGGTCCGATTTGACGATGTGCACTTCCACTTGCATGGGCATTTGGTTCATGCGCACTACCGTATAGTCGTGGAAGTTGGATTGCCGGACTTTGCCTTTGTCAAAAGTGATTTCGCTGCTTAACGTGGGCGCTAAGCCATAGCCCATGCCGCCTTCCATTTGCGCGCGTACGATGTCCGGATTGATACTGATGCCGCTGTCCACGGCGATGACCACCCGGTCCACGGTAAACGTGTTGTCTTCATGGACGGTCACTTCGGCCACTTGGGCCACATAGGTGTTAAAAGACTTGTGTACCGCGATGCCGCGGCCGCGTTTATCGCCCAAAGGTTTGCCCCAACCGGCTTTTTCCGCCGCCAGGTTCAAAACGCCCAAATGCCGTGGCTGCTCTTTTAACAAAGCGCGGCGATATTCCACCGGATCTTTATTCGCCGCCGAGGCCAGTTCGTCTATAAAGGTCTCGGTGGAAAATGCCGTATGGGTTGAGCCTACCGAACGCCACCATTGCACGGGAACAGGCACTTTCGGTGAATGTAAATCCACGTACATGTTGGGGATGGCATAGGGCAGGTTTTCCGCACCTTCCACGGAACTGGCGTCTACGCCGTCTTTTACCATACCCGCTTCATTGGCTGTGCCGGTCATAATGGATTGCCCGACGATGCGATGGTGCCAGGCGGTGGGATTGCCGTCCTGGTCAAGGGCTGCTTTAATTTCGTGATAATACATAGGCCGGTAATAGCCGGCGCGGGTGTCGTCTTCACGGGTCCACATCATTTTTACCGGTGCTTTGCCGTTGATGGCTTTGACGATCGTGGCGGCTTCCACTACATAGTCTTGATGGGGATTGGCGCGGCGGCCGAATGAGCCGCCGGCGTACAATGTGTTGATTTTGACTTGTTCCGGTTTGATGCCCAAGACATTTGCGACCGCGTATTGATCGGCGGTCTGTGATTGACAACCGTTCCAGATTTCACAACCTTGATCGGTGATCTGCACCACGCAATTGAGCGGCTCCATGGGTGCGTGTGAGAGATAAGGAAATTCATAGGCGGCACTCACTGTTTTAGTGGCTTTTTGCAAGGTACCGACGGCATCGCCGTCGTTGCGGGCAACGGCGCCGGCCTGCTTGGCGGTTTGTTTATACTGCGCCATGACCTCGTCGGAACTGAGTTTAAACGCATTGCTCTCATCCCATTCCACGTCCAAGGCGTCGCGGCCTTTTTTCGCGCTCCAGAAGTCTTTTGCCAATACGGCGACACCGTTGGGTATTTGCACCACATCGGTTACGCCGTTGACGGCTTTGGCTTTTGAGTCGTCAAACGACTTTACTGTGGCGCCGTAGCGGGGTGGGTGGGCCACTACGGCGGTCAACATGTCCGGTAGTTGCACGTCTTGGGTGAATATGCCGGTGGCATAGACTTTGTCCATGCTGTCTTTGCGGGGAAGTATTGACCCGATCAAGCGAAACTCTTCCGGATCTTTTAAAAATACTTCTTCAGGTACCGTTTCCTTGGCGGCCAAATCCGCCAATTCGCCAAATGTGGCTTGATGGTCGGAAGCGCTGTGTCGTACCACTCCGCCGTCTACGGAAATTTGTTCCATGGGCGCATTCCATTTTTTGGCCGCCGCGCTGACCAGCATATATTTTGCACTGGCGCCGGCTTTGCGCATTTGCGTAAATGAGTTGGCGATGGCGGTACTGCCGCCCGTGCCTTGCGCGCCCCAAAATAAGTTCTTGTACAACTCGGCATTGGCTGGTGCGCTTTCCACTTGAATCTGGTCCCAAGCGGCGTCCATTTCGTCAGCAACGATAGTGGCTAATCCGGTATAAGTACCTTGGCCCATTTCCAGGTGTTTAATAACGACAGTGACTTTGTTATCGGGGCTTACCCGGACAAATGCGTTGAATTCCTGTTCAGAGGCGGATTCAGGTGTAGTTTGGGGTGTGCTGACTTTTTCGGCGGGAGATTCCTGTTTGCGGCCGCAACCCGGTAAATAGATGCCTAAGGTTAGGCCCGCGCCCACGGTAGCGCTATTGACCAGAAAACGGCGCCGACTGACATTGATGAGTTGATCCTTTTGCATGACGGTCCTCCTTTATGCCAGTGCTTTTTGGTTTAATGAATAGGCCGCTTCTCTGATTGCGGCGCGAATGCGCACGTAGGTGTTGCAACGGCAAATATTACCTGACATGGCCTGGTTGATATCGTCGTCAGTGGGACTAGGGTTCTTATTCAGTAAATGAATGGCCGACATGATTTGCCCGGATTGGCAAAACCCGCATTGCACCACATCCAGTTTGACCCAGGCGTCTTGCACGGCTTTGGCCACGTTTTTTACCGCGGAGGAATCCAAACCCTCGATGGTGGTGATGTCTTTACCTTGGGCGGCGCTGACCGGTGTCACGCAAGAGCGCACCGCTTCGCCGTCCAGGTGTACCGTGCAGGCACCGCATAGTGCCATGCCGCATCCGTATTTGGTACCGGTTAAACCCATGGCATCTCGAATCGCCCACAATAAAGGCATATCCGGATCGACATCTAAATCGTGAGACTGCTTATTGATAGTCAGTTTGATCATAACCAAAGCCCTCTCTGGTATTCGGTGGGATTTCCGTCTCTTGGTTGGAAACTATAGCAAACTTGTTGCGGCAATTAGAACAAGATCTTACCACGTAGCATGGTTATGCGTGATTGTTAGCCAAGATGGAGATCGATTGTTTAAAAAATAATCTATGGAGACCTTATGTCAAAAAGCACAATTTATACTGTCTATTATTAGCCATAATATTTCTTATGAGGATTCTTTTGAGGATAGTAATTTGAGGATAGTAATTTGAGGATAGCAATTTGAGGATAGTAAAATGCGTTGGCACACGATAAAGATCGCAACAATTAGTACGAGTCTAGTGTTTCTTTGCTGTGACTCTGCTTGGGCCGGTTTACAAAAGGGCTTAACGCTGCAGGTGCAAGGGATAACCCGGAGCTTCGATGTGTATTTGCCGGATCACACCAATAACAATCCCATACCGCTGGTGTTTATGTTCCACGGTCATAGTGGCGATTCCGATGTGATGACCGGTGAGAACAACCGCCGGGCGCCCTATAAAATCTGGTTACGTCTGGCGGATCGACACCAGTTCGCCGTGGCGGTGCCAAATGGCGTAAAAGGTCCGGATAAGATGCGCGGATGGAATGATTGCCGGGCCGATGCAACCACCAATCCCACAACCGATGACGTGGCTTTTGTACTGGCCATGCTTGATCATATTGCTACGTTGACGGAGTTGGATAAAACCAGGGTCTATGCCACCGGCACTTCCAACGGCGGCAATATGGTATTACGTTTGGCCATGGAAGCACCGCAACGGTTCGCCGCCGTGGCCGCCGTGGTGGCGGC
>JASFLF010000499.1:0-3912 GCA_050118235.1 Gammaproteobacteria bacterium
AGGAAGAGTTGCCGGGCTATCGAGACTATACACAACGAGTGCGCTATCGGTTGATTCCTGGAATTTACTGAGAGAGTTGATTGGTGGGTGTCACAGATCAGTTAGGAACTGGTTATGTGTTTCATATGTTTACATCAGGAGCACATCAATCTTTTAACAATTCGCTCCAGCCGACGTCGTCGCTAGCGCTAAACAAGAGAACAGGAACGGTTTGCTCTGCTATCGTGGAAATGATTCGAGGAAAACAGTTTTTATTAAGCGAGCCTGATGTATCTGGCCTTGCAAAACGTGGCGATGAAATTATCGAGGGATGGATTTTCGCTTATAGGCTATGCGGCTTGCCCCCGCAGGAAAGAAACGACCTACTTCGCACAAATATCAAAAGCGAGAATCCACGAATAAGAGAACAGGTTTGCGATATTATTGGAGACGAGTTTATTGAAGAGTTACGAGAACCGTTATTAGAGCTAGTTGATGATCCTGTAGATTATGTATCGAATGCTGCTCGGTATAACCATGATGAAATGTTTAATGCCTATCAAGGCGTTTGTTCGGACCCACCTCCGCGATGCTCCGGTGGGCAGCACAGCTCTGCATTATGAAATTTTAGATATTTACAACTTAATCACAATCAAAGAAGGTTGTTTTGCAAATAAGAGACATATAATGAAAAAATCGATTTTTAAAGTAATCATTTCCATTTCAATAATTGGTTTTGTTTTTATAGGCTGCTCCAACGAAGATAATAGTAGTAGTAATACAGCGAATAAAGTCGTAGCCTGTAAACTGGATGATTTCAACCAATGCTTTGAGTGGATAAATTTGACAGATCCATTGGTAGATTCATTGAGTTCCACATGTGTAAATGATGACAATGGAATAATTGTAGATTCGTGCCCAACTGAAAATTTAATTGGTATTTGTGAAGAATTGGATGATCCAATGACGCCTGATCTACTAAATTATTTCTATTCAAGTAAAACTGGTATAGATCCAATTTATTATGCAAGCCTAAAAGAACAAGCATGTACTGACGCCGGCGGTGTTTGGAGTCCAGTAAATTGAATATTTTATATGGATAAGATAGAAAAACTATTAAGTTTTGGTGACCTTCGGACAGCAGGAAAATCGGAAGAAGTGATCAAACTTGTACTAGATAATCCAAAATTTTTTGATAATGTTGTGAGTTCTATATTTTAAGATAATCCAGCGACTAGAATGAGAGCTACGGATGCTGTAGAAAAACTCACAATAAATCATCCTGAGTTGCTAAAGCCTTATAAAAAACTATTTTTATCTAAAGTGGCAGAAATAGATCAGAAAGAAGTGAAATGGCATGTTGCACAGATTTTACCACGATTTACTTTAACGCCAACAGAACGAGAAAAAATATATTTTCTTCTGCTGAGGTATCTTCAAGATACAAGCCAGATAGTAAAGACATTTGCTTTGCAAGCGCTCACAGATATAGCAATTCAAGATGCGACTTATGTAGATCGTGTTCGACCAATAGTTCTAAAATTGATGAAAAATGGTGCTCCGTCTCAACAATCTCGGGGTAAAAAACTTTTAAAGACGTTAGAAAGTGCATAAACCAAACAAAGCCCATTAACGGCAGACCGTCAAAAGCGTCGTTCGCTCGTTTGTCGCTTTGCTCCATGGTCGCACAAGCAATCGCCCATTTTACCGGCAGGTTATGGATACGTTATAAGTAAAAATGACTAGATAATCAGCAAAACTTGCAACGCGAATATTACATGCAACCTACCTAAAGAAATACGCAATAAAGTAGTAGATGTGTGCAAAAATGTCGAGGAATTTCTTGGGCTTGATGATGATCACAACGGTTTGAAACGTATCCCACCGGCGCGAATTCAAGTGCTCTAGTTCACGCCACGATTTACCACCATATCACTTGATCGCGGTAATAGCACTAATAAGAACATGCAATTTAAACAGCAAGATGTATGATAGGGTTTCCAGCTGAGGAGTTTTTACCCTCCTCCTGCAAAATTGTGTAGTGGAAAAAAGAATATCGTAACGTTTGCCGAACGAGTTTGGTGGCTTTCAGCGTATAGACTTTCTCGCGTGTTTTAACAAGGAATTGTTGCGATTCCTTGTAATGTTTTCTGTTAACGATCATTAAAGATTGATCACCGCCTTCCATGTCGTCCACAAGATATACACCGTTTGACCGTGTTGTATCTATTGCCTGGCCTTCACCGGATATAACAATGTAGGTCAATGGATGCGCCGCACCGGTTATATATTCCAGTCGTACGACAAGCACACCCTGCTCCGATTGCTGCAAACCGCAAAGAACGGCAATCTTCAACAAGGAAACAGATTCATCCTCGTTGTTGCTCTGTACTATGGCAACCAAGTCCCCCAACGATAGTTCCTCGCCAAGGACATCAATATGGCTCGCCAGCTCACAACCTGTGGATGATTCTGACTGTACGGTCCACTCAGACATCTTGTAGTTTAGCTTAAGGTTCAAATCCACCGACTTCATGATCAACAGGCTTTCCAACGAACCTAATCCGATGATGAGCTTCATGCAGTCGTTTTCCAATGACGTGCCCTGGTTCTTTGGCAACTGGGAATTCTTTTCATTCTGTTTTACTTTCAGGCGAGTAATCAAGACCGGAAACAATTCAAGCTCTTGCTCGATAAGTAACGTGTTGCTGTTGTCCTTGTTCTCGTCGAGCCAGACGGTTATCCCGGCCATGAAGTTCCCGATGTCCAGATATCGCGTCCCCTCGCTAACTCCGCTTATTTCTTTTGCCGCCAAAATAAGTGGCGGTTGATTTTCACTAAGATTGATTTTGTATATGAGCGAGTTTTCGCCGGGCTCGAATGAACGAGTGATAGAACACTGAAACGAAAACGGTTGTAAGGCAAGAAACAAGACCTCAAGTGTGTACGGCTCGTATTGCCTTGGTTCGATACTGACGAAAACCTGAGCAAGCGCGTAAAAACTGGCGATAGTGGGCGTTTTGGCATAGCCGCTTGCCGCTGTCACCGGTTTGTCTAGCAATTCATAGTGCTCTGCAAATGCATATAATTGATGCATCTCGAGATAGGTTAAAGGCGGTGTCTCCAGCCCGAAACGATAAGCGTATATCAAACTGATCACTGTTAACTCAAGGGCGCGGAACGCGGATAGTAATAGATACTTAGATTGTTTCACGCTATTTGAATCGCCGGCGTAGTCCTTGACGATAATTTTGTAGCCATGTGAAAGCTTGATGTACAACCACATAATATCGTTGGACAGCTGCTGTTTTTGTTTTGCAGGCAGCCGCAACTGCGCGATACGCATTTCATCGTAGCCTTGTAGCAATTTGTGAAACCCGCTGAAATAAATCTCCAACAACTTAAGCCGATTGGTTGCAGGCACTTTTACTTCATTGAACGCCGAGATCGTCGCATCTAATTTACAAACGGTTTCAATGATATCGTCCCTCGACAATTCGCGCAGCCAGCGCTCGAGGTTGGCAGGATCCAACTCAACCGCCGGATTTTTTTCGCTATGCTGGACAGGCGTTGTCAGTCGAATGTTCTTCACGGCACTGCTATTTGGGGTATAAAGGATACCAATAAGAAATAGGATTGGAGTTCTCCATGCGAGGTCAATGCCTGCACAGAGCGATAGTGATAAATCACTGTAATGACTATATCGTCCTGTAGATGGGTTTACTTTAATATCGCCCGCTTAGCAACGGAAATTTAATAAGTTTCACCATCTAAGCAGTTGATATTGAATCACAAACCACGTGGGACGACATTTTCTCTTCGGGGCGGCTTAAAATCCACCCTCCCCGTTGTTTTTCCTACTATTTTTGATTGAAGCCCCGGCCCAAGCGGTGCAGCCTTAATTCGTACATTGATTCGTCAAAGACCATAGGA
>JASFLF010000500.1:0-3903 GCA_050118235.1 Gammaproteobacteria bacterium
GCTCCTTGGACTATTTTATTGATGATCCTGCCAATACCCCGCACTTCGCATTCTACCACATCGCCCGGGGTCAGATATTCAGGTGGGGTACGGGCGAAACCCACGCCGCTGGGGGTTCCGGTTGCAATAATATCGCCTGGCAACAAAGTCATTACACTAGACAAAGTACTGATTACGTTAGCCACGGGAAATATTTGTTGGTTGGTGGAAGCCTGCTGTTTGACCACACCGTTTACCAGGCAACGTAAAGGCAGATTTTGCGGATCGGCAATCTCCCCGGCGGTGACAATCCACGGACCCATGGGGCAGGTACCATCCATACTCTTGCCCAGAAAAAACTGTTGATGCCGTTTTTGCAAGTCCCGCGCCGATACGTCATTAATTACGGTATAGCCAAACACATAATCCAGTGCGTCCTGCGGTTGGATATGGCGGCCTTTCTTGCCGACAATAACACCCAATTCCACTTCCCAATCCAAGCGTCTGGAAACTTGATCATTGTATACAATATTATCGAAAGGACCATTCACCGTAGTGGTGGCCTTGGTGAACACTATGGGATGTTGCGGCAACTCTTCTATGTGCACACCTTTTGCCGAAGATGACTCCTTGGCGTGTTCGGCATAGTTCCAACCCAAACATAGGATATTTCGTTTCGGCTCCGGAATTGGCGCGCACAATTGAACGGAACTTATCAGCAGCCAAGCTTGATCACCGGCGTCGGCTGCCAATTTTTCAATCAACGGTATTGTTTTAGCGGCGTGTTCAATTACCGCTTGCATTGAATCGATGTATTTCGGCCAGCCGGAAAGTGTGTTTAACAGCAAAACCCTTCCTTCGCCGGGTTCGTCCCAATACGCATCGACAACTGCTAGATTAAGACGGTTTTCAAATAACAAAGTCGCTAATTTCATTGGATTTTATGACTGATCGTTGACGCTATCCAAGGTAAAATAAAACGTCGTCCCTTTACCGCATTCACTTTTCGCCCATATTTTACCACCATGGCGATTAATTATACGCTGAGCAGTGGCCAATCCAACGCCGGTGCCTTCGAATTCCTCACGTGAGTGCAGCCGCTGAAACGGTTGAAACAGTTTATTGGCGAATTGCATGTCAAATCCTACTCCATTATCGCGCACATAAAATGTTGTCTGCGCGGAATCAGGCATCACACCGAATTCAATGCGGGCATTGGGATTCTTACCGGTATATTTCCAGGCGTTGCCCAGCAAATTATCTAATAGCAGTTGTATTAGCCGGGCGTCGCCATTGGCCGTCAAATCAGGTTCAATAATCACCTTGCAGTCTCTAGACGGGTCCGATTCGCGCAATCGTGTGACACTGTCCTCGGCCATTTCGCTTAGTTGCACAGACCCGATACGAATACTTTCCCGTGTGATGCGCGCCAACGCCAGGATGTCATCTATCAGCTCAGCCATGTACTTCCCGGCCGCGATCACCCGCTGCAAAGTATCCTTATTCTGGGGCTCCAGCTTGTTGTGCAAATCCTCTAACAATATCTGGCTGAAGCTGGTTATGGAACGCACCGGGGCGCGTAAATCGTGGGCAATGGAATAACTGTACGACTCCAATTCATCCACATGGATGGCCAGCTCTCTGGCATGATCTTCGAGTTTGGATTCTATCTTTTTACGTTCATCGATTTCCCGCTGCAATGGAATAATCGCTGTCTTTTTCAACACGCGCCACAGCAACATCCCTAATACGATCACCGTCACAATAGACAAGCTCACCAACGTTGCTATACGCGCACGCAGAAAGTCATGAATGGAACCTAAATCCCATTGTATTTCCAAATTCAGCACCAGTTTATCCAAATAGACGATAGGTTTGTTCAATTCGTAGAGAAAACGCGAAGCAGCTTTGTGGCGGTGTTGTGCAATTACAAACCCATTGGGAGCGATAACCCGAATCAGTACCACGTCCGGGCGGGCTTTAGCCCATTGCGGAATATATTGCTCGACCGCAACATAGTCGTTGCGGATCATTGCTTCGGTTAGCAACTTTCCCATAATATCCAGTTCTTCCTCAGCGTGACGTTTTTCAGCTTGCAGTAAAAAATCCCGCTCTTCAAAAATCATGAACACGTCTACCAACACTAAAAAAATGGCCAACACAGCGCTAAAAGAAATGAGAGCCAACTTGTTACTGGTTAAAGCTGTTTGGCTCACTGAATCACTCCGTGGGCCTTAAGAGTGCTCAAGATCCTACGCAGATTGTCGTAATCCGAATCCTGGGCAGGAACAAATGCAGTGATATTCGATTTAATCGCGCGGATGGCGCGCAATCCTTGTTCGGATTGATGCGCCTCCAGTAACGCCGATCGTAGTAGCTTAAAGGTCGACTCGGGCAGGTTATCGCTGGCCACAAATAAATGCTCCGACAGTGCTGGGGTGGTGGCAATGGCCTTCAATCCTCGCGACTCGTATTTATAAAATATTGCTTCTTTAACCGCGCCCGCGTCGAAACTGCCCGACAACACACCTAGCGCAACATTGGTATGGTTACCCAGAAACTCATACTCGGCCAGATCATGTACGCTGATCCCCGCTTCCAGCAGCATATAGCGTGGCACTAAATGGCTCATGGTGGAGTTGGGGTCACCAAACGCAAATCGCTTACCCCGCAAGTCCGCTAAACCGGCGATCTTACTGTCTTGACGAGTAATGATCTTTCCCTGAAAGACCGGCTTCCCATCAATGGCCTGCCGGCCCAGGATGCGCTTTTTACCATACTTCGCCACAAGCTTAACGTAAGACGCCGGCCCCAAATAGCCTATGCCAAACTTATTGGTGCCAATAGATTCTATATGACTGTCGTAGTCAGTGGCGATATGTATTGTGAACGGCTCACCGAGCTTTTCCGATAGATACCCCGCTAACGGCGTGAAAGCCTGATACAACACTGTGGATGAGTTATAGGGATGAATACAAATAGTCAACTGATTCTTGTCAGCGGCGCCTAACACGGTAAACGGCCAACAAACACCGGTGATTACGCTTAATACGGCAATGAATTTCATAAAGCCTCCTGTATTACATGCCATTCGTTTCAATATAAGCATGCCCGGCGATGGGAATAACTCAAAGCGCAATACCACAATGGATCGCGGTGAATTTATCAACAGCATTACACACTTAGTGGGCGCTGCTGTAGCCCTGGCAGCGACCGTCGCGCTGGTGACATTGGCCTCCGCGGAAAGCGATCCCCGGAAGATCATCAGCTTTAGTATATACGGCTTTGCCCTATTCACTTTGTATGTGATCTCCGCCTTGTATCATAGCTTGGGCGGGAATGCCAAAAGAGTCTTTAGAATTTTAGACCATTGAGCTAATTATTTACTTGCCGGCATTTATATGTTTGCCTTGGTGCCCCTACGTGGCGCGTGGGGATGGGCTTTATTGGGCATTATCTGAGGATTAGCCGTGTTAGGATTTGTGCTGGATTGCCTACAAACCCTTGCTGCAAAACTTGCCTTCCGAAGGTCTTATGTGGTTGGCCTACGGCGGAGGGTTTTACACGATAGGAATCGTGTTCTTCGCGCTATCGAAAAAATTTCTCTACGCCCACGGCATCTGGCATCTGTTTGTACTGGCCGGCAGTGTCAGTCATTTCGTGGCAATTTTTATCTACGTTTTGTAACTACCTAAACTGGCAAACCGGTTTTAGGTTTTAGTAGGAAAATACCGCTAAACCAACTCATGATAACGCTTGCGCCAAAACTCAGGAATATCGCGGCGGTATTTACGCATGACTAGATTGGCAATCAACCCCGTCCAACCGGTTTGATGGCTTGCGCCCAAGCCTTGCCCGTTGTCGCCATGAAAATATTCGTAAAATAGATACATCCCCTGCCAGTGGGGATCAGATTGGAAACCA
>JASFLF010000501.1:0-3902 GCA_050118235.1 Gammaproteobacteria bacterium
GCCGCCCCGCTCCACGATTCATTACGTGATACCAGGCGCCTGGGTATTCTATTCTCAAGGGTCTCGCCATAGGGGGCGAGTATATATCTAATTACTATATATTACTAGATTTGACCCCTTTACCTTCTCTAGATTTGACCCCTTTACCTTCTCGTATTGTACGCTAGCGATTTCACTTCCCACCACTGAGCGGATGCAGGATTCTCACCTGCTGTTACAATGTCGATACGTCGATCTAGTTTCACCGACATGTCAATCGGAATATCAAATTCATTCAGTTTTCGAAACCGCAAGATTGCTGGTGCTTCTACTCCGATAATGCGATTTC
Organism: Gammaproteobacteria bacterium; assembly: GCA_050118235.1. Lineage (GTDB taxonomy): Bacteria > Pseudomonadota > Gammaproteobacteria > SZUA-152 > SZUA-152 > JAJDNG01. The sequence continues at coordinate 329 of JASFLF010000501.1, forward strand.
CAGCCGCCAAAAGCGATGCGATTTTAACCAAATGAAAGGCGTCACCATTCATTTTGTTAATTGCCACATAGGGTGTAGGTTCTTGCACACCAGGTTTTTCAGGTTTCACATCGATAAAAATATTCTTATATTTATCGCGAATTTTCCATTTTACAAGTCGGCCTTGTAATACTGGATTACCTCTAGCAACGTCTACTAATCTATAATTGTTGCGATTTTCTGGGGCCATCAATATGGCCAGGGGCACAATAGTAGTTGTGTTGAGTCTTGATCCTGATGGCTTATCTACATGGATGTAGTGTATGCCGTTTTTGCAGGAGCAAAAAACGGTGACTGGTGCGGACTTGTTTCGACACCTTGAGGAAGAAAATACTAGATGAAATTCTTGTTATTACAAACAGCGCGGTAAGCGTTTATAAATTTGTTGCTTTTGGCGATGAAATATATTCATATACACGCTTGACAGGAGACTGCTAATGGCTGACCCAGACTTGACCTTATGTTTAGGCGCTCTTCGCTTTGGATAATAAAGTTAATGATGAATCGATCCATTTCCCGGTTCCAGGTTCGCTTTTTACACCTCCAACTTGGGATCTCCAGTCCGGAATCGAATGCATTATATTTTTGTCACTCGTAACAAATCCTTCATCTTCATCAGCCCAATAATACCCCACTTGATTCTCCAAGCCGGCTTCACTTAAGTTCTTTATGTTGGCTGCTAATTCTTCAAGGTAATTACCGCCGACTAGCCAGGAGAACTGTAAACCATTTTTACCGATTCGCTTTCGTGATTCCGGCATGGGCATGCTTTCAAGGGCTGCGAACACATAATGCCACTGGGGATCAAGCTCGGCTTCGAAGATAGGTGGATCGTCTGACAGCATTAAGCGAATGATATCAGCGTGCTCTTTTGATTGCGCTTTTCCCCGCAGAATGATGGTGGCTTCCATGATACTGTTTTACCTTACCTTGGCTTTTTCGGAGGGCCTTCAGTTTTGGCTCGTTCCCAAAGAACGCGGATACCTTCAGGAATATCTTTTCTTTGTTCGAATTCGGTTAACAGTTTATCTTTTAAGGCAATAGCATATTTATCATCTTTTGCCGTTAAATAGTGTTCATCAAAGTAAATAACTTTTTTAAAAGCTTCACATAGGTTATTTAACGCAAGCTCGTTGTCAATCTTGTCGAAAACCTGTATAAGATAATCCCATAAATATTGTCCTGGATGCCAAGGAGACGTTGAGGTAGTATTTAGAACACAGTGAAATCCTGCCGAAACGTGTCTAACTACTTTATTTGGCGACATCGAATTGGTTAACGACCATTCGTGATTTTTTGCGATTTCAAATGCCCTGGGGCTACATAGATATTTAACCGCCCAAGCCTCACGTCCGCCCATAAAGCCGTAAAGTCTGTCGTATTTTTTATCGCTGCACAACCAGAACAGCCGATCTAGTGATGCGACGATAGCGCCGGCCGCGGCCGCGGATTGATTGCAATTCTCCAATACAGCCTCGCAAATCGCGTCATTGATATCCGGATGATACCAAATCACAAACAATGGCAGTTTGCCACCAAATACTTCACCACCATTGATGCGGTATTCTTCTGGCAATTCACCTTTGAAAAAAAACTTCTTATGCACGGGCAAATAACCTCGCCCTGCCGCCAGCATGTTTTCATTGATCTTTAAGATTCGCTGTATGTAACGCCATTCTTCTTTACGAGATTCAATCCAATCCTTATCGTCTGTATGCCACTTGCTTTTGTCTATGAAGTCCATGTAAGTTCACCACGATTTTGCAAATTTCGATTAAGGATCGCATTCTGAAAAAATATAACTGAGATCACCGACTTTTTCTCTCATTGATTGATATATATCCTCAACAGGAATATCCGGCAAAAAATCTATATCTTCAAAATTATTGATCATATCCAATACCAACTCAAGCTCGAGGTTATTCTGAATATCGTCAAGTTGTTGCTGTACTTCTGGTGGAATAGGCATAAAGCGCTCCAAATCTGTCCAGTTCAATATCTCAGCATGATCACGGATTTTTGACGGGTCCAGATGGAAGTACCCCGGCCGTTGTTTAAAAATATCCGTACCTACAAATAATTGGTTCAAATTCAAAGTTGACTTTAATCGTGCAAACCGCCGATTAGTGTCGTTGTCGGCTTGCGCCAATCGATTAATGACGCGATGATAGTCGGTATCTAGACCGCTCCCAACCTTATTCATGGGTACACCAGGGTCATACACAATGGTCTTCCCGTTTCGCTTGGATTCGCGTTTTTTCTCATACCCTCCCCAGCTGTGAAACCACCATTTAAAGTCACCCGCGATACCATTATGTGCATCACCATTATTATCAAAACTTTCCACAGTAGCAAAGTGATCCAAAGTAAACTGGCGATGATAAGTTGTTTTCTTTCCTTTTATTACTTTCCAATAAGGCCATTTTCCCATGAATTTATTACGGCTCGCCGCTGATTCTCGTTTTGATACTGACCATTTGGCAGATGCTGATTGGATCGATTTCAACTCCACAAATACATTACCGCTTTCACCTCCTTGCAAAATAACGTCGCTTCGCCGTTTAAACGTTCTAACCACCTGTTTTTTAGCCCCGAGCACATCGATCTTGTTTTCTTTTTCAATGCCGACGACTTTGTATTCTTTGTATCTGTCGTTATCACTTTCATATAAAGCATGGAAATAGGCAATGGCTAAGAGTTCAAACATATTGCCGTGTGTGTGGGCGGAAAAACCACATTTAAGTATTCCAGATTCAACTAAATCATCTTGCAATATGCCAGCATTGGCGATGTTAGCCATAATTCGGTTGACTTTTTCATCGATTATCTTTTTTGGGTCGGCATTAGCATCGTCTAATTGGATACGCCTACAACTACCTGTACACGGTTTTTCCGGATTCACGCGAGAATCCAGATAATACATTATAAAAAGCGTTGCCAACGGGTTGATACGGTGGTTAGCTCTACCTAAGAAAAACAACCAAGTGTTTTTTGCTGCACGACTAGATAGTTTTGCAATATATTTTAAAGGTCTTAATATTATTGTAGGACTTTCCGCATAGGCCGGCTCGATTAGATTAAAGTTATTCGCAACAACATCACTTTCAAGCACAAAGAGATTCCGCCGTATCGTTGTCGGAGAAAACGGCATCGCTTCGTATAAAACGTCCAAAAACCGGACAAAACGGTTCGGATTCGCTAAAAATTCGTTGTCATTCAGCGCCAGGCCTGTTAGCCAATCTGAAAACCGCTGCCCGGTCAATCGGCATGGAATAGAAGACATTTCCACAGAGGTTCCCGTAAAAACATCTTTTGTCATAGCATTACAATCAGTATCGCTCACTTTCGGCATTGGTATATTAGTCCCAAACCATCCTCTCGCGGGTAAGCTTAGAATATTGAACCAAGTTTTCAAGTCATACCGCGAATTGACTGATTGCGCTATAAATGTCGCTGCTACGGCGTTGTTTGTGACGATCTCCTCAAGCACCTTCAAAGGCACTTCTAGATTTTTGAGATCTTGGAAACCACCCTG
>JASFLF010000502.1:0-3897 GCA_050118235.1 Gammaproteobacteria bacterium
TGACCCTCTTGAGCTGGGAATATTCGGCATGCTCAACAACGTTGTGGAGATAGGTGAAGATCCTGAATTAACTCTGGTGAAGCAAGGTGAAAAACTGTTCAAACAACAAGTGTTAGGCGCAGATGCCAACCTGTTCATCAAGAAGTTCTATGCGTTTGGCGAATTCTATCGTATGGAATTCAAAGACAACCAAGACGTCAATGCAGCCATGGACTTCTCTCCTCGCAAAGAGCCGTATAAAGCCATCGCATATTACCTGCAAACGGGCTATCGATTTACCAATAAATTCACTTTGGCCGCCCGCTACGAGTCCTTGGACTTTGACGAAAGCAGTACCTTTTTCGATATTCAAGGTATCGTACCGGAAACACGCAACTTGCTGATTTTCAACTACCGTATCGAAGAGAGCAACGTATTGCGTTTTGAAATTCGCAGGGAAAATAGAGAAGACGAGGATGCAGAAACGATTTATGAATTGCAGTGGTTTTTTTATTTACTTTAATGCGATAACTGTTTCTATTGAAACGATTCCCGTTCCAACTGCAAATATATATGGTAGGCATTAGGTCGGTTAGCCACAAACGCCGGTAATTTCTCGTAACGGCTCCAATCGGTATTGGCATACGCATCTGCAAATGGAATCAACTCATCTACGGCTGCACCCATTTGATCGTGCATAAACTGTAAGTATCCAGCTGTAAACGACACGGCTTGCGCCGCATCGTGCAGGGCTGAACCATGGCCCGGCACGATCACATTAATATTAGCCGCATCAAGATGACGTAATTGCTCCAGCCAAACAGTAGTATCCCCTTCCACGAAAGGAATTCGTCCCTGAAAAATCAAATCGCCCGAGAACAACACACCGTCATTCTCCACCCTTAGCATAAGATCGCCTTGAGAATGGGTCGAACCCAAGGGGATGATAGTGAAATCCACTCCCCCAAAACGAAACTGTTGCTGTTCCTCGATATACACATCCGGCTCTATGATACGCGTGTTTTCATCCACCCACGGAAACAAAGACTCTCTTCTTTCCTTAAGCCGGTTTTTCGAGCCATCCGAGTTGAGATAATCTTTCGCACCTTTTGGCGCCCAGACTTCCACGCCTTGCGCATCGGCAGCATCTTTAAACACTTGCAGTCCATATATATGGTCCGCATGGTAGTGGCTGGTAATCACTTTACGAATCGGCTTATCGGTCAACTCCCGAATCTTTGACAACAACAAATAGCCTAGAGATGGTGTTCCCAGCGCATCGAACAACACCACCCCATCCTTGGTAATAACCACACCGGCGTTGGAAATAAATCCATCATGTTCAGTAGCCGAGCCCGGCGTGCCTTCGGCGTAATAAGTGTGTTCACCTACTTTAATCAACTGCATATCCACCCAAGTGGGCTCATAGGCGGAGTCACGCCAAATATCCTGTCGTTTTAGTTTTGGTTTGACGGTTGCCGCCAGTTGTTGCTGTTCGACAGGTGGTTTATTGCAAGCCACCAAAGCTATAAATATAACTATCAATATTACAAATCTAACCAACATACTATTTCTTACGTTTTGCCTGAAAAAATTGAGAAAGCATTTGACCGCATTCTTCCGCCAGCACACCACTGGTAACTTCAATGCGGTGGTTGAAGCGGTCGTCTTGCAATAAATTGAACACACTTTTATCCGCCCCCGCCTTGGGATCGCTGGCTCCGTACACCAGGCGCGTTACTCGAGCGTGGATCAACGCACCGGCACACATCACACACGGCTCCAGCGTGACATACAACACAGTATCGACTATCCGATAATTTTCCAGTTCATGCCCTGCCTTGCGCAAGACAACAATTTCGGCGTGGGCGGTAGGATCATGGCTCGATATCGGCTGGTTCCAGCCTTCCGCAACCAGTTGATTGTCTTTAACAAGCACCGCACCCACCGGTACTTCGCCCAACGATTCGGCATGCCGCGCCAGTTGTAGAGCTTTACGCATCCAATATTCGTCATCGACGCCGGATTCTTGTGGATTATTGGGAGTGGACATGTATTTTGAAAAACAACCAGATGGATAAAGTCACGGGCAAGGCAATAATTAACATAACACGTAAAAAGTGGCAAATATTTCGTGACAAACCTTTTTCCTGTCGTTGCGCATCATCATTTCCTCTGTCATTGCAGACTGTCGGGTTGTGCCTTAAGATACTCACAACATAAGGAAGGTATTGATGACAATAAGATTAAAGACCATAGCCATTGGATTAGTATTGATAATAACTAGCCAAACTGTGCTCGCCCAACAAACCATTTCCGTTATCATACCGCCGATGAATATGCCGCCAACAGGTGTGCATCTCACTGGCAAAATCGTTTGGCATGATTTGTTTACTCGCGATGTTGTTACCGCACGCGAATTTTATATTCAGCTGTTTGGGTGGAGTCAGCATACCTATAATGCGGGTGCCAAATCTTATACATTGCTCAGCTACAAGGGCAAGAGCGTTGCAGGTATTGTGGAACTCGAACCGGGTGATCAAAATGAAAACCAGTGGATCTCTTACATTTCTGTGATGGATGTGAATCGCGCTTTTACACAGGTTGCGGCCAACGGCGGTAAAATCTTGCTCTCCCCAAGGATATTTCATCAACTAGGCGAATTGGCCATATTTGCCGATCCTGAAGGCGCGGCATTTGGTGTTCTCGACTCCATGAGCGGAGATCCGGAAGATGTTTTGGCAAAACCCGGTGAATGGATTTGGGCCGACTTACTGGCCCGGCAGCCGCAGGAGATGACCCGATTTTATCAAGGAATTGCCAATTATACGGCGGTAGACGATACGCGCAGCATAGAAATCAACGATTATTTTCTCCGCGCTAACGGCTTTGCCCGGGGCGGGGTAGGCCCATTGCCGGCGGACGACATATTGCCCAACTGGTTACCGTATATCCGAGTTGAAGATGTTAGGAACAGTCTCATGCAAGTGACTCAATTTGGCGGCACCGTCATCGTAGAGCCCAATCCGGCGTTGTTCAACGGTAAGCTCGCCGTCATCGCCGATCCCACCGGGGCCGTATTTGGCATTGTGCAAATCAAGCAATAAGGAATGACACAGTGAACAGGAACAGCATATTTAAAGCGCATCGATATCGGTTAATCCTGTTGACGCTAATACTCAATTTGTTTATTGCCGCTTGCGGCGGTGGTGCCTACGTAGGCCCATCCGACGTTTACTACTACGACATGCACTATCGCAACCCCTGGTATGGCCACCGCCACCATATGCCACCGCCGCATTATATTGGCCCACCTCCGGTAATAATGCCTCCTCCGAGGCCGGGGCCGCCAGTGGCTGTGCCTTTGCCGATGTAGCGGTATTCATGCCATGCTCTGAACACCGTGAAAGGCGACAAAATTCTATTAGAACGCAGAGCGTTAATAGTATCGGTAATCTTGGTTGAATAATGTATTAACGGCTGAGTTTCCCAATGCTACCGTGGATCTGGTGTTTACTTTGGAGCGAAATTGGTTTGGGAATACGATTGAGAAGAGTTGGTAGTAATTTATGAATTACGATGGGAGATACCGATAGCAGCGGCGCGCGATTTATGTTGATACATCGGCAATTCGCGTGCCTTAGGGTAGCTTTTACGGCTGTAGCGCCAGGTAGACGGTTTATAGTTTGTTAATGACTAGCTACCGGCGCGTATGATTTTAAATTACTTAGTACATTTGGATGTGTCGCAGGAGCGGAGCTGTGCGTCGCGAAATAAACAAGTTAAATAAGCAACATTTTACGCACCGGTTTACACCACTGTTAACTTACCACCAAGGACACGAAGCTCACGAAGGAATTTAACTAGACGGCATATCGAAGTGTCTGAATTACATATCCATTTTCCGGGTTTATAAGC
>JASFLF010000503.1:0-3879 GCA_050118235.1 Gammaproteobacteria bacterium
ACCATGGATGGCAGCGCGGTAAACGGCGCGGACTATGTATTCGCCAGCGGCGTGCTGAATTTCGCGCCCGGCCAATCCAGCGCTCAATTTGAAGTCACTCCCATTGATGATAGCGAAATCGAGCCCGTCGAATCACTCACTATGAAATTGAGCAATCCATTAGGTGCCAACTTAGGCCAACAAAAGATGGCAACTTTGGAAATCGAAGACAACGACCAAGTCACTGCCGCCGTTATTGCCATCGACCGTATTATCCCAAACCCGGTGGAGGAAAGTAACACAGTGACGATTTATGTGACCCGTACCGGTGACATCAATGTGGACGCCACTGTAGATTATGGCACTCTGGACGGCACCGCCATCGGTGCAACACAATGCGGCGCACCTGCAACGCCGGTTCCCTTTGACTATGAGCAAGTGGGTGGTACCTTGTTTTTCGACGCCGGGGTTACTGAACTTACCATCGAAGTGACCACCTGCAACAATAACCCCCGGGGCGACACGACCGAAACTTTCGATATCGAAATCTATAACCCAGTGGGCGCTGAGCTATTCGACGATGGTGATGGCAATCCGTTCAGTAATATTGAAACCATTACGATCCTTGAGGCAAGCTGATTTCAGCGTCTGAGTTGTGAATGCATTAGCTGGGGGCCTTACGGCCCCCAAGTTTTTTCCACCACCCCGTGGCATCAATTGACTAAATAATCACTAAAGCTGTGGGGAGTAGGAGTGAGGCTGTACATCGAGCTTTGTGGCTCATGTAGCACTGTCGCATGTCGGGCCCTTTTAGTGTTCTCCTACGGAGTTATTTTACCGCTTTCGGTTTGCCCCGTTATTAGCAATTACTCCGAATATCGAATCCTTAAAAGATTCAACCCTTAATCCCGATAAAAGCCCCATCCGGGCATTCGGTTTGCGGGCACGCCTGACAATATAAAGCGATAAATCGAGCAAGCAATGGAAGGCAACTCTATCTGCCAATAAATAGGTTGCCTTATTGTTTTTGGTAGTGAAAAATACCCACTATAAAATGCGCCTCAACCTTCTCGACCTTCTCAATCCAGAAAAATTACGGCTAATCGAATGCATTACGAAAATTTTCTCTCAATAGCTTTTGCTGCTGTTTTAGTTACAAGTTGTGCCGTTGCGTTAAAGGACTATGAAAAGCTGTATGGGCCTTCCGTGCCTAAGGATCGGGTTATGACTCAGAAAGCGATGAATAGCAAGACATTGGTGTCTTATACCGATGACGTACAACCCATACTCAACCAGCGTTGCGTGGTTTGCCATGCCTGCTATGATGCTCCTTGCCAGCTTAATTTAACCTCCCATGAAGGTATTGATCGCGGTGCGACCAAAGCTCCCGTTTACAATGGCGCACGATTTCTGAGCCAGGAGCCAACACGCTTAGGTGTCGATGCGACTACTACGCAACAATGGCGCGACAAAGGATTTCATCCTGTGTTGAATGAACGCAGAGAAAATGCGCAAATCAATCTCGACAATTCCTTGCTCTATCAAATGCTGGTGTTAAAACGCCGTTATCCACTGCCCACCGCAGGCAGGTTACCCATTGAATACGATGTGGGTACCGAGTTGCATAAAGACGAAGGATTTATACATTCGCAACAATGTCCCAGTGTAGAAACATTTCCTAAATTTGCCGCGAAATATCCGCAATGGGGTATGCCGTTTGCCTTGCCCGGGCTTAATCGCGAAGAATTTAAAACCATCGAAACTTGGTTGGAGCAGGGCGCCATGATGGAACCACCCAAGCCATTATCATCGGCACTCAAAGAACATGTAGCGAAATGGGAGCGCTTTTTAAACGGGACCTCCAAAAAAGAGCAGCTTATGTCACGTTATTTGTATGAGCACTTATTCCTGGCACATCTGTATTTTAGTGATTTACAAGATCAACAATATTTCATGCTGGTGCGTTCCAGAACACCTCCCGGAGAGCCCATTGATATTATCGCTACCGTGCGGCCTTATGATGACCCTCGTGTGAATACGTTTTACTATCGATTTCAGCGCTATGATCGTACGGTGGTAGAGAAAACGCATTTGCCGTATGGATTCAGTGACAAACGCATGGCCCGTTATCGGGAATTGTTTCTAGGTGATGACTACGAAGTCAATGAACTGCCATCATACGACGCCGTAACTTCTTCCAACCCGTTTAAAACATTTACCGCCATGCCATCAAAAAATCGCTACGAATTTTTACTGGATGAGGCGAATTTTTTCATCGCAGGATTTATTAAGGGGCCGGTGTGCCGCGGTTCTATTGCGTTGAGTGTCATCGATGACCATTTTTGGGTAATGTTTATGGACCCGGAAAAAAGTTATTTGAGTGGCGATTCAGAGTTTCTGGCAAGGGTGAGTGATAATTTACGCATGCCGTCGGAGAAGGAGGACAAAGCCAGCTTGTGGGCTGTATGGACTACATATCAAAAAACTGCAAAAAAGTATTTGATCGAAAAAGTTAATTACCTCAAACAATACTATCCGGGAGAAGCAAGCTACTCCATTGACCAAATCTGGGACGGTGATGGGGAAAACGAAAGTGCCGCATTAACCGTATATCGTCACTATGACAGCGCCACTGTGTTAAAAGGTTTTGTGGGCGAAGTTCCGAAAACCGCCTGGATAATGGATTACCCTATCTTCGAAAGAATACATTATTTGCTAGTAGCCGGATTCAATGTATACGGTACGGCAGGTCATCAATTATCTACACGGTTGTATATGGACTTTTTACGCATCGAGTCAGAATTGCAGTTTTTAGCGTTTTTACCTACCGAAAAAAGCTTTGAAATACATAAATATTGGTACCGCGGCACCAAAGAAACCGAAAAGCTTATTAAAGCTGCCCATGAGTTACAGGCAATACGGGAACCAAATATTCAGTATGAAACTGACGATGTGAAAACTGAGTTATTCCTTAAAGTGAATCAGCATTTACGTGGCGCGCAAAAAGTCGTCGACTATATTAATCTCTGCGGCAAGTTCAAGGATAAATGCGAAGAGCTTGGCCTGGAAGCCAAAGCCAGCAAGGTACAGAAAGAACTACGTAAATTAAGTGACATTGAAGGTGAAAAAACCGATGTATTTCCCAATACGGCGTTTTTACGAATTGTAGTCGATGGCAGCGTGGAAAATGATTTGGTATATACGATTGTGCGCAATAAATCCTATTTGAATACCACATCGTTGACCGCTGGAGAGAACACCCGAATTAAATCGGAAGACACCATAGATATTGTCAAAGGTTTTGTTGGTGCATATCCCAATTTCTTTTTCCAGATCAAGTTTGAGGATCTGGATAAATTCATCGAACTTTACGCGCAAATTGACGATAACGCCAAATACAATACATTAGTGGGTTTGTATGGAGTGAGACGCACCAATCCGCAATTTTGGAAAACCTCCGATTGGTTCTATGATAAATTCAAACACGATAGCCCTCGATACGCTGGCGTTTTTGATTTGAATCGATATCAAAATCGTTGAAGCGGATCACACGTTTGGCGTTGAGTTATGAATGTATCCCGCGGGATTTTGCGTACGTATCAAGCGATTGCGGATTTCCCATTCGGCTTGACTGTCGGTTTGTTCCAAAAACTTGATCTCGCCGGCGATGCTTACGGCAATGGGCTTGCCGTCTTTGTACAGTATCCGGTTATTGATGGTTGCAGGTACTCGTTGACCGGGGGTAACCAGACCGGTGAGGTTGAGAGGGTCTACGGCGGATATGGTGATGAGGTCGCCGGATTTGGGTTTTTTACGGGTGTTGCGCAAAGCGGTGACTGCTTCGGGTAGAGCGAATTGTTCGCCCGCGAATCCGGAAACAAAACGACCACCGCGAATTTC
>JASFLF010000504.1:0-3860 GCA_050118235.1 Gammaproteobacteria bacterium
ACAACAAGATGGTCGCTTCGCCGTAGAATTGCACCAGGAAGGGCTATTGCGCCCATTAGCCGGTTCCGAGTTATCCGATGGTACGTTGCGTTTTCTGTTGTGGGTGGCGTCATTACTCACGCCACGCCCCCCGTCATTAATGGTGTTAAATGAACCGGAGACCAGCTTGCATCCTGATCTACTACCCGCGCTTGCCAGGTTGATTATTCGCGCTTCGGAAAATACCCAGGTGTGGGTGGTATCACACGCCAGCCGGCTTGTCGCCGCATTAAACGATTCCGCTCAGTGTCATTCCATCGAGTTGGAAAAGCAATCAGGGCAAACGCAAGTGGTAGGGCAAGGAATGTTGGATCAGCCAGCATGGCATTGGGTGGACAAATAAGAGCAACTTATACAGCATGTAGAGCATGAAAAAAATTATCAAAAACCTAACGGAAATAACCCGGCAAAGCGCCGAAAAGGTTTCGGGCATAATTACCGAATTGACAACCGAACAAATAGGGCGGCTGCCGTTTTTTGCCTCCAGTGAGAAATCGGATCAATATGGAAACAGCCGTTATGACGAAAAACACTATTTTCCGATCCCCTATCGGTTGTCTGAAATCAACTACACATTTTATTCTATGCGGGTATTGCCCTATGGAGTACCGCCTATCAATGATTTGCCTAAAAAACGCATATTTCATTTTCCCAATGATCACTGTGAAAATCTATAAAGAAAAACTGTGGATTCCTAAATCCGAATCGCCGGGCGTGGTGGATCAAATCAAATCGGAAGTAAACCGGTACGAGAGTATGTCCCCCCTTGAGTAGCACGATTTTCTCAGGCGTTTGTTTGGTGCATAATGTCACGGCCAAAATACATTTCATGCATTGTCAGCATAGCCGCGTTGATAGCCGCGTTAGTTAACGTAATCATTATGTACATTGCGCTGGACCATAATCCGCTGGGAGAATATTGTGAATGGCCAGATATACCAAACGCTGAACAATGCGATATCCAACGGCGAAGACTCCTGATTTTAGGCTCCATTTGGTTTACTGTAGCGTTTGCGGTCGTCAGCCTGACAGAAGTGGTCAGCATTTACGTTTTCAATTTACTATTCAAAAGAAAAGGGCGTAGCAATAGTAACAACTGATAGTCACCGCCATCGACAATCATTCTGTATGGCCGTCGCTTAGGCCTTATTCTCCGTCAAGCCGGTAAAGGTGTCACAAATAGTAGGGGCAATTGTAAAATGTTTTGACACGTAAGCACTTCATGGAATTCATCACGATTGCGACTTAGTAATCAATGAGTTGGTAAAGTGTTGAAATCTTGAAACCACAAAAGCCAGTGGCTAACAGGTCGAGTGAAGCTAGGGGATTCCACAGCTCTGATTCTACGACTTGTTTATTATTGAGAGTCACTATAAAAAGAGCCTCGTATGTATAAGATACGAGACTCTTGAAGTGGTTACTTGACTGTTATGGTAATGACTTCAGACATAACAGGTTTGTCATGTGGTATGTGTGATTTATCACCAAGCACTAATTGAAGTGTATGTTTCCCCGGTGGTAATTCAACCATGGTTTCGGTTTGTCCTCCACCAAAATGCTTGTGAGTTGCGTCGTTCGGTATAGGGCTCATAGGATCATCCAATTTAGTATCAATTAGCAAATGATGGTGACCGGTATTTTCTTTCTCGGTTCCGGCAGGTGCAACCCCCATCCCTTGTAATCCGAATTGAACTTTAACTGGACTGCTAACCGTATCGCCATCCGCAGGTGAAATAAAATATACACGTGCGTTTTCTGGGGCTTTAGTGGCGGCAAAGGCCGACAGAGAAAGGAACAAGACACCCCCGAATGCAAATAGTATTTTTTTCATTGTACAAACCTCCTTTTTCGTTTGAGTGAGAGCAGAATTCTAAAGACTTTTCAACGAAATTAATAGTGATCGATGTAGCAAATAAGCAGGGCAAGGGTAAAAAGCCCAATGTCTTTAATGAATCGCAAGATCAATATTGCGACCTACGGTTCGGAGGAGTACGGTAAAGTGATTTGCTAACACTCAGCTGAGGAGTAATAAATGCAACAAAAATTTTGGTTGGAACGCTGGCAAGAAGTCCAGATTGGTTTTCATCAAGACAGAATCAACAATTATCTCACTTGCCACTTTACCCGCACAGGTGCGCAACAAGGCGGCACTGTGTTGGTTACGCTGTGCGGCAAGAGTTTGGACATGGTGTGGCTTCACGAACAAGGCTTTCGTGTGATCGGCGTGGAATTGAGCCCGCTGGCCGTGGACGCGTTTTTCCGCGAAAACAAACTGCAACCAAAGATCACCATCAGCGGCAAATTCCAACGTTACCATGCCGACGATATCACACTCTTGTGCGGCGATGTTTTTGATCTCGCCATTGAAGACATCGGTGATATCGCGGCTGTTTATGATCGAGCGTCACTGATCGCACTGCCGCAGGAGATGCGCCGCCGCTACGCCGATAAACTAGCCAATCTACTACCGCGCGGCACAAACGTGTTGCTGATCACCATGGAATATCCACAGGAACAAATGCAGGGTCCGCCGTTCGCTGTGCGAGAGTCCGAGGTGCACGCATTGTACGATAACCATTTCAATGTCGTGTGCCTGGAGTCGCTAGACATACTGGCGGAAAATCCGCGCTTCAAGGAGCGCAGTCTGAGTGAGATGATAGAAAGGACGTTTTTGCTGACGCGCAAATAAACGTGGGCGATAGGGCAGTAAGGTAACGTGGTCAGATCTTGTGACACTAGATAGCCGAATAGAATGTTGCTAAAAAAAATCTGGGCGGATCAAGGGAAATCGCTTTCGGCAGCTATTGGCTATTCAACTATTGAACGGCCGAAAAGTGGAGTATACCGGTCGTTGTAAAAATTTTACGAAATACTGAAATATGCTGAAAGCGGTCTTAAAAAGGTTAATAGTGTTATTTATAGCTGGGGCAGCTACGATCACTTGCTAGGCCCATGTAAGGTGGTTGAATGCGTAGCCTGGGTTGAGCGTCTTTTCGCGAAACCCGGGGCCACTACGTTAAAATATGCCAATATAGGCTGTGTTAACCACTATATGCCGTAAGATGCGCGTATCATTCTTTGACCCGGGTGATGAGCGTTTCACTTTATTGTTTTTCACTATTGGGGCTCAGCAATCCCGGGTTTCGCAATAAGACGCTCAACCCAGGCTACGACGTGCGAGCTATCCCAAAACATTAATGACTGCAATCGCTGCACCACAGCGATATGGTTTAAGGAACTGAACGTCGGCATTCGGATATTAAGCCGGTATTGCTGGGGCTCGAATCCGATAAGGGGGCTTTATTGGATCTCTATTCGAATATTAGGTATTGGGGAAAAACGCTGAAAACGACCTTATAGGCTGTAAATGATAAATATCCGGGTGTAACTATTTTGTGAGGTGAATAACGCTCTTATTATTTAACTTTAATCTGGTCATTCAGATATTAATGGCATTTCGCGTTAAAGCATAAACCACCCCACGTCGCGCCCTACAGGTACGCCCCGACCACCGCTTTGCAGTTTGATGTGATCGTAGTCTGTCGAGTTGACTTTGATCGCGAATGTATTGTTGCGTGCAAACTAAGCGACCGATATTCTTTTAAAAGAAGATTGGTTTAGCGGTGATCAATATGACGATGTTGCCGAGATAAAGAAAGTAACAGATGACATCTCTGTGTCTTGTAGCAAGGTATTGCCGTTGCTATCAGCGGGGAATAGTTGGGATTTTCCGGTTCCATTACTGTAGTTGATTCCCAACGACAGGCTGCTGTTACTGGAGAACCGCGTAAAGCTGAAGCTTAGTCCGTACAGGTCAACGT
>JASFLF010000505.1:0-3836 GCA_050118235.1 Gammaproteobacteria bacterium
ACTCAAAGCACGATTGCCGCGTTGCAGACCTTGGAAAGGTAGCCGACATTCCCTGCGCTCTGCGCCTCGCACTCGCGCTTTGAGCGGCTTTCTAAATGCACGTTTTATATGAAACACTACACTAGCGTTCGTGGTGTCTTCGGTTGATATGTTCGGGAACTATAAATGCTGACGCACCCAGGCGATGAGATTGACTTTGTCCATGGCGCCGGCGATACGCGCAGCCTCGGCGCCGTTTTTAAACAGCACCAGCGTGGGGATACTGCGTATATTCATTTGCGCGGCCAGATTTTGTTCCATTTCGGTGTTTACTTTCACCAGGCGCAGATGCGGCTCCAACTCTTGGGCGGCCTCGGCAAAGATGGGCGCCATCATTTTACAAGGGCCGCACCATGAGGCCCAAAAATCCACCAATAATGGTATTTGACTTTTACTGATATGCTTTTGGAATCGAGAAGCCGATAACTCCAGCGGTTGGCCCACAAATAACCTTTGCCGGCAGGATCCGCATTTACCGCCCGCCGCCAACTTGTCGCGGGGTACTCTGTTGATGCTGTCGCAGTGGGGACAAACGATGTGTAAAGAATCTGCCGTCATTATTTATCAGAGTAATTTGTAAGAGTGTTTTATCGCCGGCTGCGCCACTGGTTTACTCCAGACCCAAGAGCTTGTCCAGTTCCCCGTCGATATCCAACTCGGCCATGTCGTCGAATCCACCGATGTGCCGGCCGTCGATAAATATTTGCGGTACACTGGTGCGATGACTGCGTTGTTCCATTTCAGCCCGTAAGCGAGCATCCGTGTCTACCTGATACTCGGTGAACTGAACGCCTTTTTTCTCCAGCAGTCGGCGGGCGCGGCTGCAATAAGGGCACAGTGCAGTGCTGTAAACTTCCACTTTCGCTGCTTGGGCTGCTGGATTGTTCATGTAATGCTTCCCATTTTTCTTGACATAGTTCGAAACCAAACAAAGCTGGAGTGGCACTTGCCAATGGACTATTAGCAATCGCTAATACGGCGCTCACCATAGCAGTTTTGGCGCTTGGCTGACAAGTTTTTTCGGTTTAGCCTTAGGTTTAACGGGTTAACCCAAGCAAAATCATTTCAAACCCAATAGCGTGTCCAGCTTGCCATTGTTTTCCAAATCATACATGTCATCGCAGCCACCGACATGGAAATCGCCGATAAAGATCTGCGGTACTGTTGTGCGTTTGGCTTTGCGTTCCATCTCTTCGCGCAATTGGAGATTATTTCCGATATCGATTTCTTTAAATCCCACCCCTTTGTTATTGAGTAAATTTACAGCGCGCACGCAAAAAGGGCAGCGCCGCGTGGTATAAACCACGACTTTTTTATCCTGCGCTTGTTTATTTTGCATTTGTCGGCTTTGCTTGGAAGTGGATTCGGCAGGGGAAGCATCATCTGCTTTATTGGCCGAAACGGAATCAGAAGTGGACGTGGGAGCTGAACCGGAGCTACCGTTGCCGGGTGGCGGTGTTTTGTCTTTGGTTAATGGCAAATTGGCGTTTTGCCAGGCCATCACGCCACCGGCTAGATTATAGATTTCGTTAAAACCCTGTTTTTTCAGAAGGCCGCCGGCCCGGCCGGAACGGCTACCACTGCGACAATAGACAATCAATGGCCGGTTTTTGAATTTACTGATCTCTTTGAGCTTACTATCCAGCAATCCCAATGGTGCGTGGAGGGAATGCAAAATATGTCCTTCCCGATATTCATCGTCGGTTCTGACGTCCACGAACACCCCGTTTTTATGATTGGATAAACTGACGGCCTCCATAGGGCCAACACTTTTTACCCCACCCGGCCCCACCCAGGTTCGCGCCAGCAACGCTAAAATGATAATGAGCGCTAATAATAACGCCCAGTTGTTGACCGCAAACTCCATAAACTGGTCCATAAATCGAAACTCACCTTAATTTCTAAATTTGATGTTATCGCTCATCCAGCCGCCGCTGACGTTGTTGATGAAGCACAACCTGAAACCATTAACAAACACGACTCAATGAAACCGTGGGGGAAAATCAAGGGAATTGCAGATATGGAATATCGTAACAAGATTGACAAGCTTGTAAGCTCAGTAAAACACCGGTATACCCCCGATTTCCCCGAAAATCTACGTTTTTACTGCCTAAGTTATTATTAGCATCCTCTACCGGAAGGTACGCGCTATTATACCGATTTATGGAAAAAGGATGATGTTTTATTTACTAAAATATCAAGCACAACCAAATCGTCTCAGACTGTGCTGCAGAAAACCTCTCGCATCATGCTGATTAAGCGTAACGTGCGGGCATCACCCACCCGATAATACACCCGATTGGCGTCTTTTCGCGCCGCTAATATGCCTTTGTCGCGCAGGATAGCCAAGTGCTGGGAAATATTGCTTTGCGACGTTCCTACCATGGAGACAATATCTTGCACACTGACTTCTTGATCGCCTAAAGCGCAGAGTATCTTCAAGCGCAGCGGATGCGACATAGCTTTAATGGACCGGGATGCCCGCTCAATGTCTTCGTCCCGCGTTATCAATACTTCATCATGACCCATACAACACCACCGTTTGTAACTGTCTGAATTGCCAAAGCCAACTGTAAAAGGTTTGTTAATTTACCTATACCCCGATATTAAGCAATGTAGATATCAAGCATATGTGAACTAATACACTATTACACTATATAATTCATTTGCTAATTACTAATATTAGCAATTATTACACTATTTTACCCGGTGGGCATATTGATTTTTTATTTTTTCCGTGAAACATCCGTTTTTTGACGCATGACAGGGTTTGTTTCTACCCGGTTGTTTATTAAAATTAGCATTTTATAGAAGATTGATAAATACATGTCCATTACGCAAAAACCAATCGTATTGATCGTGCTCGATGGCTGGGGTTACAACGAAGATCCCCATTACAATGCTATTTTGCACGCCAATAAACCGTGCTGGGACAAACTCTGGCAGGAAAAACCACATACTTTGATCAAAGGCTCCGGCTCCTATGTGGGCCTACCCAACGGCCAAATGGGTAATTCCGAAGTCGGCCATCTGAACTTAGGGGCCGGCCGCGTGGTGTATCAGGAATTTACCCGCGTCAGCCGAGCCATACGCACCGGCTCGTTTTTCACCAACCAAACCTTAACCGATGCCGTGGATATGGCCGTCAACAATCACAAAGCGGTGCATATTTTGGGATTGCTGTCGGATGGGGGGGTACACAGTCATGAAGAACACATCCAAGCCATGGTAAAATTGGCCGCCGAACGTGGCGCCGAAAAACTCTATATTCATGCCTTCTTAGACGGCCGCGATACACCGCCACAAAGCGCCGAGGCTTACTTATCCGCTATGGAACAAACCCTTCACGACACGGGTAAAGGCCGCATTGCGTCAATTATCGGCCGTTACTATGCCATGGACCGTGATCACCGTTGGCCGCGGGTTAAAGCGGCTTATGACTTGATCGCTCTGGGCCGCCCGGAGTTTACCGCGCCATCCTCCCAACAAGGCCTGCATATGGCCTATGCGCGGGGTGAAACCGACGAATTCGTCAAGGCCACCGCCATAGTGCCGCCCGGTGAAAGTCCCGTCATGGTGAACGACGGCGATGTGATTATTTTTATGAATTACCGCTCCGACCGCGCCCGGCAAATCACCCGCCCTTTTATTGAGCCCGATTTCACCGAATTCGACCGACCGCAGCGTCCCAAGCTGGGAACATTTGTCAGCTTGACCGAATACAGTGCGGATTTTGACGTACCGGTGGCATTTCCACCGGAACGTTTAAAAAACGTGTTTGGTGAATATATTGCGCA
>JASFLF010000506.1:0-3826 GCA_050118235.1 Gammaproteobacteria bacterium
GCAAAATGAGGACATCGATGGAATCCAAAGTGGCTTGCATTTGTACGCGGGGGATCCACCCCAACAAACGGGTATTGGGCAATTGGTCCACACGTTTTTGCACCTCATTTCGCATGGGACCGTCGCCGGCGATAATAAATTCGATATCGGGCAAATCCTTGGCCGCCTCGAGAAAGGCTTCGACATTTTTCTCCGCCGCCAGGCGCCCGGCGAACAACACCCGTTTGATTTCTGAATTGAGCGGAAGCACGGAATCGTCGATAAAGGACTTGGGAATGGGTGTGCCCATCAATTCGACGGCAGGTGCGCCCATGCGCTGCGCGACGGTGGCCATTTCCTGCGAATTGGCCAACACCATCTTGCCTTGTTTGAAAAGAATGCGGTTACACACTTCAAAGTAACCCCTGGTGACCGCACTGATAATACGGATGCGGTTCCAATACAAGCTCATGATTTTTTCAAAATGGGTATGGTAGCCGATGATCACGCTGGCGTTGCGCCGTTTCGCGATTTGCGAGCCGATCAAGCCGTAGGGCCCCGGCGTTGGAATGATGACCACGTTAGGATTGACCTCTTCAACTCGGCGCGCCAATCCGCGAATGGATGGCAAACACAGCTTCTGCGTGGCATCGCCCGGCAACGGCAGCATCAATCCCCCTTCCCAGACACCATCTTTCACCGTTGGGGATATTAGCGCGGCATGTTCCACGTATTCATTGAGTTGCTCGACCAGGTCGCTGTAATACGCCCCCACTCCGTTTCGGGCCGGCGCCGCGTCAGAGATCACTGCAACGCGTATAGCCGTGGTTTCGGGTGTTTCAAAATCCAGTTTGAGATTGTCAAGACTCGGCTCTCTCAACATTGTGCGTCTCCTACTAATACTTGCCTGGCTGATGCTCGCTCAGATTCACGAGCGATTTTTTGTTCTTGGAAATCCGGATGTTGATAAACGTGTGCGAAACGCTGCATTATGGTTTTATCATCAAAACCGAACTGCAGGGCAGAATACGAATGCTTACTGCGAAAACGGCTGGAACGTTCGGCTTCGCTCTGAAGTACCGATTCGAAAGCCGGCGAAACGGTCAACGACAATTGCTGGTAAATGGATTTGATCGTCGCTTCCAAATCGGTGCGTAGGACTTGCATTTTCAACACGCTATGGCGCGTGCCCGCCTTGGCCTGTGACATGGCGTGCAATAAGTTGCGGTAATAAAACGACAGCAAATCCACCATTTTTTCCTTGAAAAAAGCACTGTCAGGATCGTTGCCGCAGGCAATCATCGCGTCACGCACTGAACTCAGCTGCGATGGTAAAGTTTCTTTAGGATCGCGCAGGCAATAGATAAAGCGTGCATCCGGAAATTCATTGGCCAGTGACTGCAGCAGCGAGGCAAATGAGGCGTTTTTAGAAAGCAAGGTTTTTTCCTGGCCATAGACATAAACGTGCTTTTGTAAACACGCCCGGTAGTATCGCATCAACCGCTGTTTTTGCGCCTCGGACATCTCTCTGTCAAAAAATCCCATACGCCAAACGAAACCCGCGCCGGGGAATGCCACCACAAGAATGAAACACAACAACAATGGCATAAACACAAAATAATCTTCTTCCGGTGCATCCAGCCTGGTGCTATGGATATCGTTCAGGCTCTTAGTCACACTGGCGGTAATGCGAGCCACCAGATATTTCAAGCCGCCACCCAACGCGGCATCCAAGCGAGCCATGGCGATGATGGCTTTTTTCTGAGTAACGGAAGGGGCGAACAAACATTCCCAAGTGGTAAATGTGGTGAATTGGGGGTCCGCGGCGAATACCCTGTGCAAAAAAGTGGTGCCGCTACGCGGCACGCCGGTAATGAATACCGGCGCCCGAATGGCGACTTTGCGATAGCCGCGGAACAAAACTTCGTCCAGCAACAAACAGATCCAGTGAACACACAACATAATGGCACTGGCAGGCATCAGCAACAATAACATCACAAAACGACGCCATAACCGCCCATTTGTTCCCCCCTTCCCTGTAAGCCCAGCGCGAACCAATTGCAGCCACCGGCATAGAGTTTGTATGATTAGGATTAACACTTATAGATCCAATAAGTTGTGCCGTGGGATATTTTTCATTTATCGGCCGCGCATTATACCATGCAGTGTCGTAGAAGATAGGCATGGTGAAAATGCGTATCTAAGCGGGGTACCATATCGAAGAAAGCAACTTTTATCAATTAGTTACATCTGTTTCTAGAAAAATTTGATCCCTCTAAGTATGTATAACAAGTCTGTAGGACATTAAGATGTTTGGATTCATTAAAACAAAACCGTTGCTCGATGAAGACACCACGCATTGGTTATTCGATGCGTTTGCCTGGTCGCTGAAAAATTTCGATTCGCAGGTTTTCTATCAGGAAACCATTTTGGTGACTCCGTCCAACCAACACTTTCCCGGCCGGGAAAGCAGCGCCCATGGCATGGCCGATTTGATTTTTGAACAAGTAAAGACTCATGCGGGTTTAAAACACTGGCCGTGCCACCTGGTGGATAATAACGACCCGCGACTTAACGCTCCGGCACAAGTCATGTTGGAAGGTCCGTTACGCGGTTCCCAAGCTGACTCTAACAGCGTTAACACAGCCCAGGCGGAAGAAGCCCGCCAACTGCTGGTCCCTTACAACATCAATCAGCTGGCAAAACCCGAAGCGTTAATCGCTAATTATGCGCACATACTGGCTCATTATCTTGGCCAAACGGCCGGCGAGCTTCCGCCGGGAGGTGAGCCCTTTTGGCCGCAAGCCACGGAATTGCTGGCCATATTCATGGGATTCGGCGTCATGGTAGCCAATAGTGCATATACCTTCCGGGGCGGCTGCGGCAGCTGTTATAACCCGTTAGCCGAGCGCTCGGCGTTTCTCTCGCAAGACGAAGCCACGTATGCGCTGGCGATCTTTTGTGTATTGAAGGACATCCCCACCAGCGCGGTATTGCCGCATCTGAAAAAATATCTTCGCCCGGTTTTTAAAACAGCCATCAAAGAAATCAAACACAAAGACGATGAGTTGACCAAACTAAGAGCCGTTGCCGTTACTGACTCGAGGCAGCCGAAAGTATTATCCAGCCCCTGAATTACTGTAAGGCGTGATATAACTCGGTGATTTGCACGCCGTTTTCTTGTTTTTCGACGACGATATGAATTTTTCCGGAATAGGATTGAGCTTTCTCAGCACCGGCGGATTTCACGGCCACTTCCAGTTTTCCTTCACCCTTGGCGGTGCGTTTGGACAAATCCCATTTTAAATTACCGATGATCATGCGCCGATCGGAAGTGGTGGCAAATAGATTGGCGTAATCCTTTTTAATGGTGTTCAAATCCGCCTCGTCGTTACTGACCGCTTTTTCCGCAAACAATGAAGCAAACTTAACGATATTCCCGGCTTCATAGGACGTAACAAACTCAGAGGTAATCTCTTCCAACTCTGTCTCGCTAATCGTCCGGTTAGATGCCGCGCTAGAGGTGGCTTGCTTTGCCGATTGCTTGGCTGGTAAGGCCACTTTGGCGCCTCCCACGGCTGCCACGGATTGAGCTTCAGCCGGCAACGGGGTGCGAATAACCTTATTGACTCGGGCAGGTTTATCCAGTCCTGCGGTGGCGCTAGCGACTTGCGGCTGGTTTTGTGGAATTTTAGCGGTTTGTAACGCAGGCTGTTGAGGAACGATATTCGCTCGGCTTGTATTGGAATTCAACTTTTGCGATAAAACCGTGGCATCAGCCTCCTGCCGTTGAGGTGTGGCGGCCAGTCGAGTTTCTGTTTGGGCTTCTTTGGTTTGGGCTTTTTTA
>JASFLF010000507.1:0-3826 GCA_050118235.1 Gammaproteobacteria bacterium
GTTCCAAGATAATCCGCATTATGTGTACAACGGCCGGGCAATGGCACAATTCGTATTGCAAGACTTTGTCTTTCAGGCATATCTTGGCGCGGCGCGTATTATTCGAGGTTACGGTTCCAGTGCCTATGACATAAACGATCCATACAAAGGTTCCGAGAGCGAAGCCCGCAGCCCATTGTTTGGCAACAACCACGCATTGGATTGGTTGGGTCGTGTTTCCATGGGTTCGCAAAACGTGGCCTGGTTCCAAAAATGGCTGGTGCACCGCCGCGCCAGACCGGAAGTGTTTTTCGGCCGGGTTCATAATCATTTAACCAAGCCGGGAATCAACTATCCGATTCATGAAGAGTTGTTTGGATCCCCGGCATTGGACATCGTTTATAAGCGCAACGGTACTTATCTATTGCCAACAGCGACTCCGGTGGGCAGTCCGCTGCATCCCACGTATCCCGCAGGTCACGCGGTCATGGCCGGCGCTGCGGTAACCATGTTGAAAGCTTTTTTTAACGAAGACTATGTCATTGAAAATCCGGTAACGACTAATGATGATGGAACCGCTCTTGTACCTTACGTAGCACCGGCAGGTGAGCCACCGCTGACCATTGAAAGTGAATTGAATAAACTGGCCAGCAATATCTCGCTTGGCCGTGATATCGCCGGGGTGCACTACCGAACCGACGGTGATCTGGGTATTGCTCTGGGTGAAAAATACGGCATTTCCATATTGGAAGAATTGGTGGAAACCTATAATGAGGATTTTGAAGGTTTCTTCCTCAGAAAATTTGATGGCACGGAAATCACCATCAGCAAGAACCATTAAGTTTTAGGTCGTTATTTTTGTGTCTATGCCCGTTAGTCGGTCTATCCGGCTAACGGGTTATGTTTTATAGCAACTTAATTTATTTTCCTTCATGCGCGCTTGGCGGTAAATATAATTTGTACGGGCAAAATCCGGCGTGTGGATTTCACTCGACAACGACTAACTCTGCACTACTGTCAGTCCTTCAACATGGCATAAAGCTGATCCTTGAGCAGCACCCGCTTCTTCTTTAACTCTTCGGTGTATTCGTCCGAAGGCGTTTCGAACCCTTCTTCAATGTGATAAATTTTTTGATCGATTTCCTGGTATTGCTCGTAAAGCTGCGCGAACTCCGGATTGTTCGCTTTAAGTTCGTGGATTTTATCTCTGTATTCCGGGAACTCGCTCAGCAAATCGTGGTGCTCACCAAACATGCTTACCTCCTTTTTAGGTGATATTCGGGGATAGAAACCAGCTGCCAACAGGTTTGGCATATACCCGTTCTCTCAGCCAATGATGGTATTGATAATTTCATATCGTACGCACATGGGACTTTATCTAAAGTGTAGCGCAGCATCCAAAAGTCCACTGAAAATTCTGACACTTTACATTGAAATCAGAGCTCATTCCTATCAGCTATCAACCAAACTGCCACTTATCAACCAGCTGCTGCATCTGAAAGCCAAGTTTTTCCAAAACTGACTTTTTAGTGGTGTATTTGATTTCAAACAAATCGGCGGTTTTACTGTTCTCCAGCAAGAAGTCGTCACTGGTTTTGAGTTCATCAACCAGTTGGTTTTCCAAGGCGCGGATTCCCGGCCAATGCTCCCCCGTGGACACTTCAACAATATCCACTTGGGGCCGGTGCTTGGTGATGAAGTCTTTAAACAACAAATGGATGTCTTCCACTTCCTTGCGGAATTTGACCCGTGCCTCTTCGGTATTTTCGCCAAACATCGTGACGGTGCGTTTAAATTCACCGGCGGTAAATTGTTCAAAATCGATATCGTGCTTTTTCAGCAAGCGATGGAAGTTGGGAATTTGCGCCACCACGCCGATAGAGCCCACGATGGAAAACGGTGCCGCTAGAATTTTGTTCGCCACGCAGGCCATCATATAGCCGCCGCTGGCGGCCACTTTGTCCACCGCGACGGTCAGAGGGATATTGCGATCGCGCACCCGCATCAATTGCGATGCCGCCAGGCCATAAGCGTTGACTATGCCCCCGCCACTGTCCAGTTTGACAAACACCTCATCATTTTCGTTAGCCACCATGAGGATGGCGGTAATTTCCTCGCGCAACGACGCCACCGCCGAGGCACGAATATCACCGTGAAAATTCAGCACAAAGATCCGTTTGCGCTGCTCTTCCTTGGACTTGGCCTTGGCTTTTTGCTTTTGTTTTACCTCTTTACTGATCTTTTTGATTTCATCCTTGGTCAATATATTGCTATTGACCGCCATGGCCATATCATCGTATTTTTGATTCAGTTTCTTGATTTCAATACTGTCTTTGCCTTGGGGTTGCTTTCTGCTGGCCACTGCGACCACCACCAGCACAATGGCGACGAACGCCACGACTAAAGTGATTGTTTTTGCCAGGAACAGCCCGTATTCAAGAAAAAACTCGGCCATAGTATGCCCTTTATTGTTATAAACTCCGGTAAATGCCGCGAATTATACACAAAACCCTCTACTAATGCCCATGCGTTGTGATTGTACCCGACCAGATCCCACGTTATTTTGTTCCCCATGAAAACCAGCCACAGCCCGTCCTATATACGTTTACACGAAACCGGCGAATTAGCCGGGCGCGTGATCGAAGCGGCGAAACACCTGAAATCCTGTGATCTCTGCGCGCGCTATTGTTATGTCGACCGCCTGCAAACACTCAAAGGCGCTGTCTGCCATACGGGCGAAAAGGCCGTTGTGCACAGTTACGGTCCACACCACGGCGAAGAAAATCCACTGCGTGGTAGCCGTGGTTCCGGCACAATCTTTTTTAGTTGGTGCAATCTGCGCTGTCAGTATTGCCAGAACTGGGAAATCAGCCAGAAAGGCTTGGGCCGGGAAGTTAGCGCGCAGGAATTGGCCGATATCATGCTGAAACTGCAAAACCAGGGCTGCCACAACATCAATTTTGTATCACCCAGTCATGTGGTAGCGCAAATCATCGCCGCTGTCGATGTAGCGGCGGCAAACGGTTTGCGCCTGCCCTTGGTTTATAACACCGGCGGTTATGACAGCCCTGAAGCACTGGCGCTTTTAGACGGCATCATCGATATCTATATGCCCGACATGAAATACGCCGACTCTGAAATAGCGCATCGCTATTCCCATGTGCGAAACTATGCGCAAATCAATCGCGCCGCCGTCAAGGAAATGCACCGCCAAGTGGGTGATTTGGTATTGAATAAAGACGGCATCGCGCTGCGGGGATTATTGGTGAGACACCTGGTATTACCCAATCATTTGGCGGGCACCGAGGAAATATTACAGTTTATCGCCCAAGAAATATCCACCAATACGTACATTAATATCATGGATCAATATTTTCCGTGCTATCGGGCCGGCGACTATCCGCAACTGGATCGGAGCATTACGTCCGCCGAATATAATGAAGCATTACAATCAGCAGACAAGTATTCCCTACATAGACTGGACTAAATAACCGAAGGAGACCATCATGACCCACTACCAAGGCAGTTGTCATTGCGGTGCGGTAAAATTTTCTTTTGAAGGCGAAGAAATTACCAAAGGTGTGCGTTGCAATTGTTCAATGTGTTCCCGAAAAGGAGCGATGATGACGCCGTTTGTCGTGCCCCCACAGCTATTTAAGATCGAGGCCGCAGACGATGCCTTAGGGCTTTATCAATTCGGCGCCAAAACCGCAAAACATTATTTCTGTAAACACTGCGGCATATATCCCTTTCACGAAACCTCGCGCATGCCAGGCCATTATCGCGCCAATTTGGGCTGTATCGACGGCGTGGATCCGTTCACCTTGGAGGCGGATGTTTTTGACGG
>JASFLF010000508.1:0-3812 GCA_050118235.1 Gammaproteobacteria bacterium
GATTCCCGTCAACGATACCGCCATCGCCAGAGACTTTTATGGCGGTGTGCTAGCCCGAAAGGCAGGAGTGATGCGCAGTGGGTGGATTTTAACTTCTTTGGGCATTGATTCGTAGCATGCGCTGTGCGCAGGTTAAACCACGGATGGGGAGAAAGCTTTTCGTGTGCGCGGAGACTGTGAAAGAATTCGTTGTAGGTTGGGCGGCCAAAAGTAGGCGCTTGAGGCGAGGGACGAAGCCCAACGATAATTGTACCGTAAGTGGTTGATTGTTGAGCTTCGCAAGCTCAACTTACGAAAAAACCAATTTTATTGAAAATTGTGAGTTCTTTCGCAGTCTCACGGTGCACACTACGAAAATACAAATTTTTTGTGCGATAGCGTAGCGGCTGCTACGTATTAAACAACCACGCGGTGACTTTGTTGCGTACAGAGTATTGCTCGATCAATCCAATTGCAATGTAGCGTTCACTTTTGCGCACCGTCATGTTTTTTACGACTTCCGAGTCGTATTGAATACCGTCGAAGAACAAATAACCCGGGCGTTTATCGGTTTGCAAAAAGTCGACGCTAACCACGCAATTGTCCGACAAAATAACCGATCCCAGGGGGGTTTTGTTCACCACACAGGAGATCGGTGTCATCTGCAACACTGGTACGCCCGGAGAAATGATTTTGCCACGCAACGCCATGTTGTAGCCGGTGGAGCCTTGGGGCGTGCAAAACAACATGCCATCGCCGATGATCATGGCCGGTTGTATTACACCATCAATGCTTATCTCCATACGTAGTGTTTGCGGCGAAGCGCGATTCACCCAAATATCGTTAAAGGCATAGACCTTGGTGGTTGATTTGGTCGTGGTGATGTCGGCCTCCAGCATCCATAAATTTTCATATTCCACATTATCGATGCAATTGATAAATTGCTCGGGGGTTTCCACATTATTCATCAAATAACCGCGGGTGCCGCCGTGAACACCGATAAACGGTTTGTCCAATTCCCTGTATTTGGCAATGGCATGCAACAAGGAGCCGTCGCCGCCAATGACTAAAATGGCATCGGCTTCTTCCACCGCATCGACCAGGTTCAGGTGGGTCGCATATAGTTCGTCGTAGGTTTTGCGTTTGGTGTTGTTGATTAGAAAATACTTCATTGTGAGGCGGCTCCTGCCTAAGTACTTCTTACAGTTCAAAAAGTTGTCTGCTATGGTTACACATTCGGTAACTCCTGTGAATTGCTTTAGCCCCCAGCCTTGGAATCTACGACAATTGCGTACAAATACAATGCCGGTTTTCTTACAAGTAGCGATGGTCGGGCTGCAAAAGCTGATAAAAAGTGTCTGCGGATGGATTATCCTTATATAGCCATCAATGCGTTGCCAACCTGTTTGTTAAAAAACTCTGAAAAAACAAAAGCCTATCATGAATCCGCGACGAGTTGAATTGCTGCAAGCCATGCCGATATTTGGCGCCGTGCAAGCGGAAGTGCTGGATTATATTTTGCGCACCGGAAACTATCGTTTAGTAAGGCAAGGCGATTACTATTTTCGGGAAGGGGATCTGGCCGATGCCATGTATGTGCTGGAGCGAGGTGCGGTTGCGGCTTACCGGAATTGGCAGGGAACCGACTTCAAACTCCGTGATATGCGCCCAGGCGACTGTTTTGGCGAAATGGCATTGCTGGACTGCCGGCCCAGAAGCGCCTCCGTTGTGGCATTGAAGGATTCCGCTGCCATTGAGATAAGCGGCGCACAACTAAGTGAAATCTATCAAAAATATCCCGATCAATTTTTGCTTATCCATATGAATATGGCAAGAGAGGTGTGCCGGCGGTTGCGCGCGGCGGATCGGAGGCTTTTTGAAATAACATTGGGCAATGAGCATACTGAAGTGGTTTGATTCAGTGGCTTTGATTGAGTGACGATGGCAACCATTCATAGATTTTGCATTGTTAAACAAAATCCATCATATAGACAAGTCATGCAACCATTGATGCGGGTGAAGGTCAAAAGAACAGCGCATAAACAAAATGCCACATCTTATAATAACCTGAGTATTTCGCTAAAGTTTGAATCCCCTCGCCGTTTATTCTGTTGACTCAATCGCTTAACAATGGAACTATTAGTGCCTGTAATCGGCGCTAAAGGCCTTGGTTTGTTGCTTGCATGTGCTTTTTCACGGTAAGTGAAAAAGCAACGCTAGTACTAATTAACTGCAGTAATCGAAATATAAGGCGTAATGTGCAACATCTTGTGAATCGCCTTGTGAATTGAATATTAATAACCGGAGTAACAACTACATGATTAATGGTTTATTGGATTTATCGGTTTGGGAAATAATCGTCGCCGCGTTAGTTCTCACCCATATCACCATCGCCGCTGTAACAATTTTTTTACATCGCCATCAAGCCCACCGCGCACTCGATTTGCACCCCGTTGTCAGCCATTTTTTCCGTTTTTGGCTGTGGCTGACCACTGGTATGAGAACCATCGAATGGGTGGCGGTGCATCGCAAACATCACGTGAAATGCGAAACCGAGGAAGATCCCCATAGCCCGCAAATATTCGGTATTCGCAAAGTACTGTGGCGGGGCGCGGAATTGTACGGTAAGGAAACCGATAAACCGGAAACCATGGAAAAATACGGCAAAGGTACCCCCAATGACTGGATAGAGCGCAATCTGTACGCGCCATGGCAAAATTATGGCCTGGGGCTTATGTTTTTAATCGATATTTTGCTGTTTGGCGCGGCGGGCATCACCGTGTGGGCTGTGCAAATGATTTGGATCCCGTTTTGGGCCGCCGGCGTCATTAATGGCATTGGCCATTATTGGGGCTACCGAAACTACGAATGTAAAGATGCCTCGCGCAATATCGTCCCCTGGGCAATTGTCATCGGTGGCGAAGAATTACATAACAACCACCACACTTACCCTACGTCGGCAAAGCTGTCGTCAAAATGGTGGGAGTTCGATATCGGCTGGCTGTATATCCGTTTATTGGAGACTGCGGGATTGGCAAAAGTGAATACCGTACCGCCCGTACCGGTCATTGGCCCCGTCAAACCGACGGTCGATATGGATACCTTGGGTGCGGTATTAACCAACCGTTTTCAGGTCATGTCCAGTTACTGCAAGAATGTGTTGTTACCGGTGCTGCGCGAAGAAGTGAACAAAGCCAATGCCTCCAGCCACGATCTGCTCAAACGGGCGAAAAGCCTCGTCGTGCGTGAACAGTCTTTGCTGAACGACACTGCCAAACAAAAGCTGGAATCGGCGTTAAGCGTCAGTCAAAAGTTGAAAATCGTCTACAGTTACAAGCAAAAGCTGGAAGACATATGGAATCGTCGTGGCGTCAGTCAGGAGAATTTGTTAACCGCTTTACAAGAGTGGTGTAAACAAGCCGAAGCCGCCGGTATCCATTATCTGGAAGACTTTGCGCAAAGTTTAAAAGGCTACACTCGCGCCACAGCATAAACCCCTAGTGCGGGTTGATTGCGCGATCAACCCGCACTTTCCTTTTGTCACCGTTTTCTCCCTCCAATGTAGGTGACGCAAAGCTCGAATGAAGTGCCGTAGCGTGCGCCGTGCGCACGTTATGTTATGGGTGTGTGGGTGTGTGACGAACTTTTCGTGCGCACGGCACACGCTACGAGCATTGTGGTTCCACCGGCAATCAATGACAATCGCTTCCCTCTAAACCGTAACTTTCGCTACGGTGTCTCATTATATGCACCACACTCCTGCGTAATATCGTTCCAAAAACAATATTTTCCAAAAAGCTATTCAGGCTCTTAGGTGAATTTTGATACTATGA
>JASFLF010000509.1:0-3807 GCA_050118235.1 Gammaproteobacteria bacterium
CAAAAGTTCGGTATTACAGATCGCCAAAGATGTTGGCGCAGATATTGTAGTGAGAGGCAAAGTCCTCGCTAAAAAAGGACCTAAAAGTTCAGCGAGCAATGTAGATACCTATATGGCGGATATCACTGCCTCGGCTTTTCGGGTCAGTGACGGCGTGGTTATGGGTTCCGGCAGCGGGCATGGTGTTGCCAGGCATATTTCGGAAGTCACCGGTGGCACGAAGGCTATCGAGAATGCCGCAAAACAACTGTCTGAAAAGCTGGTAACGCAAATTGAACATAAATGGACTGCGTCTCGCTAACAGCGGATTGTTTGTCGTTATATCGCTGTCTAATCATATCAACTAAAACATTATCTGATTTCAAAATAAAAGGGGAGACAAATGAAGCACCGAAAAATCGCCACGGTATGGGGCGCACTGTTTATTCTGTTGATCATCCAAGGCTGTGGGGGAATGGGAGGCATTAAACCGAATCCGGACAATCCCATCAAAACCGTCGCCATCCTTCCCATGGTAAATAACACCAACGACGTCGAAGCGCCCGCTAAAGCCCGGAAAATATTTTTCGACAGACTTCAAAAATTCTATTATCAAGTCAAGCCTCTGGACGAAACCGACTTGATTTTGAACCAGCAGATGGGCATTACTCTGGGAAAACAATTGGAAATGACCACCCCGCAACAACTGGGCGAAAAACTGGGTGTGGATGGTGTTTTTTACGGCTATTTTCTCAACTTCGATCAAATCACTACCGGTGTGTATAACCTGAACAAAGTGCGCATGGGATGGAAGCTGGTGAACACCAAAACCGGCGAGATCTCCTGGGGTCGAGGCATCGCCGTCAAAAGCGAAAGTGACACTGGTTTAGTCGGCCAAATCGCCTCGGCGGCATTGGATGTCAGCGACGCGATACAAAAGGATGAAATCGGTAAAATGCCATCATCCGCAGACCCCCTCCATGAAATGCCCGGTTTGGATCAGTGGATTACTATGGAGCATAAGTCTTCAGGCGGCGGAATCGCAATGTCTCTTCTTTCGAGCCTGGGAAGCAAAGCCATGGACAGCGTGACCGGCAGTCGCCTGGAAAAAGAGACCGAATACGCGTTTGATCATTTGTTTCCGAACATGCTCATAGGACCTGGCATCTAGCCAGCGAAGCTTCTAGGCGTGCAAACACAACAAGACAGATATTTTTTCACTCATAAAAATCGGGTTTTACTGAAATATCAATTCATCTATTAATGGGAGCAAACCACAAAATGAACATACAGAACAAATTACAACTTTCGTTGTTTTTTACCGCCTCGCTAGCGTTGGCAGGTTGCACTAGCATGGGAGGCGATGTAAAAAAAGATACCTCTCTCACCGATCAAACCGAAAAACTGGAGAAAGCCGGAGCGGAATATAACGGCCCGGCCTATACCATCGGCATCATTACACTGGCCAACAAAACCCCCTCCAAAGTAATTGGCATCGGTGAAGCGGCCACGGACATTTTGCGCACCTCTCTGAAACAAGCCGGCCTGGAGCCTATCATGTTGACCGAGGACGAATTGCAGCAACATGATAAAATGATCGAGTTGCAACAAGCTGGCGTTGTTAAAACAGGTAAAAAAGACGCGGCTGAAGGTATGGACTCCATAGACTTTCGCGTCTCCGGCACTATTACTTCATATTCGGAACTCGAAGAAGGCAGCAACATGTTGTTAACGAGTTCCAAAACCCAAGTGGCTCGTGTGGGCGTGGACTATGCCTTAGTGGATATCGCCAGTGGGCGTACGCTGGTCGCCAAATCAGGCCAAGGCGAATATCACAAGACGACCCGCAAAGTGCTGGGGATGGGCGATACCAGTTCCGCGGATACCAGCTTGCGCGACGGCGCGTTACGAGACGCGATGAATAAAGCCGTTGAAAGCATGATCAAAGAGTTGAGTGAGCGGCCGTTTACAAGCAGAATCATCCTGGTTGATGGCGGGACCGTCATTTTCAGAGGCGGAACCCGGTCAAAATTGGATACCGGCGCTCGTTTGGCGGTTTATCGGGCTGGGAAAGAATTGGTCGACCCTGATTCAGGACGAGTATTGGGCGTGCGCGAAGATAAAATTGGCGAAATCAAGCTTGCCAGTCACCAGAACGAGTCAGTGTCCCAAGGTAGCGTTGTCAATGGCAACGGCTTCAAGCGGGGCGATATTTTGAAATTGATTAAATAAGCTGAGTAATATTAGCTACGTGACCAAATTCGGCGGAAGCGGTGAATTTTTTAACCACCGCTTCCCCGTATCCCCAAAGGCATCCCTCTTTACCTTACCAACTTACCATCCTATCACCTGCCGCAATATCGTAGCGATTACACCACGCGCCATTATGGATCAGAAGCGCAAGCGGTAACCCAAATTGATCGAGCTGGTTTCCAGCTTACCACCGGCGTCCAAATCGATATCCGGCAATTGCATGTATTCCATGGCGACAGCGCCGTAGCGTGAAACGCGGATGTCAAAACCTATGCTGTACATAACACCGGTATCGTCATAGGATGTATCACCGACATCCACATCCATTTGCGCAAATCCCACGCGGGCCAGAATATCCGCTTTTTCGCCAAGGGGCAGGATGCCCACGGCATTGGCACCGAACAAAGTATTGAATTTGCCTTTCACGCCGGTGACGAAATCGTCGTCGCTGACTCCGAAGGCAAATACGCCCTCCAAACCCAGATATTTCTGAAAGGTAGTGCCTAAGCGCAATTGCACCGCCGGCGGCCTGGCACTGTGTTTTTCCCCTCCTGATTTTGCTTGCATATCCATGTGCATGTAATAGACTTCTGAATATCCTTTCTCCTGAGCAGCGGCCAAGGGCAAATAACTGGCAAGACCCAATACCAGTACGGACTGCGGCAGCTTGCGCATAACTGTGTTGATCGACATCTTAAGCATTTTGGTTTTCCTTTTGATTCGAACATTGGTGGATTTAACAAAAATTCTCACTGCCTTAACGCGCTAACAGGCAACGTTTGGCCGCGCCTCACTTGGAGCAGATATTTGCCTGCTCTCCCAAAACCGCGTCTCGCGATTCACGCATCGGTAGTGGCCCCAAAAGACGGGCGGTACTGTGACGCAATAGGCGGCCTTGCGCGCGTTCTTCATTGTAGTAAAGATCAATGATTTCGTATAGTCAAACCTATCCCTGGTTTAGCTGCGTTGGTCCTTGAATCTTTCAGGGTCGTATTCTATTTGTTATCCTCACATACGAGCGCATGGATGCACGAGGTACGATTACATGGATGTAATCGGTAGACTGTGTCGGGAATAAGCAGTCGAGAGCGCCAAAAATAGGCGCTTGAGGCGACGCATGGAGCAGTTGCCGAGAGTGAACTATACTCCGGTTCGAAAAACCTGCGCATGCCCCTCAACAGACCATTCCCAAAACATCTGCATCAAATGATATGCGACGTTAGTGTTTAATAGTCACAAGGCAAGGTGTTATAAAATTCCCTTAAAAATTGATCAAACACGGGGATTTTTCGCAATCGAATGATCTTGACGGGTTCTTCGTTTTGATACTGCCATGAGTCAAACAGGTTTGCCGCTTGTTCCAACTGTTTGGATTCTTTTAAAGCTTCCTGAATATCTTCAAATTGGTTTTTGGCAATCTTCATAATTCTGCTTTTCACATTTAGCTTTTCGAGCTTTTCGAGTGAAATTCGATTCCATAAATAAGCTTCGGTATTGTTCCGTTTTATACCGTATCCTTCATAATATGCTCTCGCCATTTCAAATTGCGCAAATCCATAACCGGAACGTGCGGAT
>JASFLF010000510.1:0-3806 GCA_050118235.1 Gammaproteobacteria bacterium
GCTGACCCAACAAGCCGTGCCTACGCTGGCGCCTTATCTGGCGCCCTTGGGCATCGAGTTGCAAGAGTTGGAGTCCGCGAATATTGATTTGTTGCGGTCGGTGCAGTTGCGTAATGTGCGACTCATTTGGCGCGATTCCCAGTTGGGTGAAATACAGTTCATCGCCGAGCGGTTTCAAGCGACTTATGATTTGCCGGCGCTGCTATCTAATCGGTTGGAAGTCAATCAAGTTATACTGGAAAATGCGCACATTAGCGCGCACCTGCGCTCCTCACCCGGCGTTGAACCCACTACCGGCGAACCACCTATGAGCCTGGAACAATTGAGCGAACAACTGCGCTCACCACCCATGCCTTTTCTGGCGAAAGCAATCAATATAAATAATCTTAAATTGGATCTGCTGGTTGAAATCGATGATGGAACCCAGCAGCAATCAATAAGTTATAAAGGTGTGTTGCAGCAAGCCGCGCTGGAGGCCATTTGGCAGGCGAATCAATTGAAAGGCAATCTGCGGACAACGTTAGGACAAAATGGGGAAAGCGCATTACTAGTTACTCAAACGCTTCAAGACCGGACGCTTGAACTGGAGTTGGCCCCCGCCATTAGCACCCAATCGGCCTGGGAGCTGAAAAATGAAGGGGGTAAATGGAACTTAATAAATGCCACCGTGGAACATCATGTCAAAGTGCAACCGCTGGCCGTGTATCAGCGCACGCAAGAAGAAAGGCGGCAAGTGGGTTCGCTATCCGCTGCGCAATTGGATATGACCGGCCATGTTAACAGTGTATCTCAAATAACAAACACCCAGAATGTAAGCAATGAATTAAAAAACGATTTGCGCAGTATATTTCCCGTTGCAGTAAGCACTAGCCTAAGCACCACGCTGAAGGACCTGAAATTGGAGGGTGTTACCCTGGAAGATACGCAGATCAGCACACAAGCGGACCAACGGATGCAATTTAGCCTTGACGGTGAAGTGGATCCCGTGCAACGCGTATTTAAGGATTTTCACATGCAGGCTGATCAATCCCTAACAGTCGCGGATCTTGATGCCAGGATAGCCGGGCAGCGCGCTGTTGTGAAAGACCTGGCTTTACAATTCAACGCCCAAGGTGATGCCAGTGGTGATGCGCAAACAACCTTGCCTCTGGATTTTGTTGTTAACGTGGATGGTCGGGCCCAACAAATTGCATTGCAACAAGAACCCGTCTTAGGAGGGGAGCAAGCATTGCGAGTGTCGTTGCGACCTGATTTTAAGTTATCTTCGACAGGGCAGCTCCAACCTTTCGCCGATGTCTTGCAAGCGTTGACGATAAATTTTCAACCGGAATTAACGGCGCAAGATGTTGCCGTTCGCGTAGGAAACGGTGATTCACAGCAAGAGTATCTGGTCGCGCGCCAACAGTTTACCAGCACCGGGAAATATGAAGATGGCGTGCTGAGGGTAGACAGCGATGTAAACCTGGAGCGCGTTTCTGTTGCAAAAGACGCCAAACGATTTTCCCTGAAAAATCACTTTAAATTCACAAGCGATGCTCAATTGACGCATTCGAAGATCACGGTCGAGACTGCTCTGGACCAACAGCCCATACTTGCACTTGAACTCGATGCGGATAACCGTCAACAACAGTTGAATGTGCAACAGACCTTGCGGGTCAATTTGCCGGAAGGATTGCATGCTTACCACCCGGCGGCGGAAGGGCTTCGGTTGATAGGCCACTCCCGAATCAATGGATCGGCCACGATGCAGCTAAAACACGGAGCGGAGTCAGTGCTGGCAGCGGATTTTACCGCAGTGGATCAATGGCCCATCGCTGTTAATGGGGAGTTTACCGTCACTCAGCTCAGCCCTCCCAAAGTGGAAAATGGCGTCACTATGGAACAACCGGCCACAGTGAACTATAACCTAAAAAAGGATGAACAATACCGGTTGACACTTCAAGCTAAAACGCCGGGCATACTGGTTTCACCGCTGCAAGCGGCCGTGCCGCTGCAAGTTGGCTTGCAAAGCCGATTCACCTGGCCACTCACCACCACGACGGCTTCGGGGCAAATCGATGTGCAAGGTGAAAAAGCGGTTCAATTTGACTTGAACATGAATGATCAACCTCGGCTCGCGCGCCTGGATTCTCATTGGTCCGTGAACATGGACCCTCAGTGGCAACAGTATATGGCGGAACTCAAGGAGTTGGAGTTGATCGGGCCGCTTGCGAGTGATTGGCATTTGGCGGCCGATGTAAAGCACTCGCATAATTCCATTACGGAATTTGATCCGGAAAGTCTGGATAAGGTAAAAGCGGCTATCAACCTTGCAACCGAGGTAAAACAGCGACAAGCCGGCCCGGAAACAATCATCCAGTTGCTCAAGCCTGTTAAACTGACTCAACAATTGGACTGGTCGACAGCGGGCATTGCCTGGCAAAGCCAATTTTCAGTGCCGGCAGCGCAGCTGCCACAGCAAGCTATGGTTCAAGACTTATCGGGACAATTGCGCTTGGATGCCAGTCCCGGTGAGAGCCCAACGCAAGCCAGTCTTAGTTTATATCTGGATGAATCCAATCTACAGCTCATACAAGATGGTAACGCGGAGAACGGGCTGCAGATGGGGCGGTTGGTCACGCCTCTGCATCTGCAAATATCCGGCGCCATGGGGGATGAGAAAATAATAATGAGTGACATCATTCTTAATATTGCCAATGACTTGATCACCTTGGCAAGCACCGGCAGCACCAGCCTGGATGGACAAAGCGCCCAATTGGAAAGTTCGGTTAATGTGGCATTGCGCCCCAAACTGCTTGCCCAGCCCGCAGTCTCAGGGAGCGGCACTGTAAAGATTCCCCGGTTGCTCACTATAAAAGAAGGGGATCAAGTTACCGTAGATGGTGAATTACAATTTAGCGATTTGGCAATGGCAGTGGATGAATTTCAAGTTCGAGGTCTTAATGGCAGCTTGGGTTTAAACGAAGAACTGTTGTTAACCGCGGAGCAGCAAGTGAAGTTTCGCTATTTAGTGCAAGCAGATCCATTTCAGCGTGTGGACTTCACTCGCATACAACCGTATCTGGATAATCCAAGTTTGCGGATTCAAAACATTATCATTGGTGACAAATCCTTGGGCCCTGCGCTTGCCTCTATATCGTTGAAACAGAATTTGTTGCGCTTGCCGCGTTTCGATTTGGATTTGTTTGGCGGGCACTTGAGCGGCCAGTTTTATTTTGATGCCAGCCCCGGAGCTTGGAAAATAGCGCTGTTGGGCCGTTTAAGCCAATTGGATCCCCGCCAGATGTTGCCTGATAATGCCGCGTCTAAAGCCAGCGAACTGTCACCGGTGAGTGCGCGCGTCGCCGTGGAGTTTGATCTCAATCAACGACTCCTTGAAGGACGCATCGATATGACCGAAATCAGCCGCGAACAATTGCTGCAATTGCTGGATGTCATAGACCCCGAACACCTGGATGAACAGCTGGCGCAAGTACGTACTGCGCTGCGTTTGGCTTATCCCAAATCGGTATCACTGGATATGGGGCAGGGTTTGATGGACATGACCGTGGCCATTTCCACATTGCCTAAGCCTATCAAAGTTTACGGGTTGCCTCTAACGCCATTGATTCAACATTTTGGCGGGGATACCTTGGATGAATTGAGTGATTTGCCATTGCAATAGATGGTATTGGAGTCCGCATATATTTTAAGGAGTAAATTCATGAAATTAATACTGTGTGTATCTGCCTTATTGAGCTTGTCAGCGTGCGTCAACTTACCGGATGTCTATTTGATTGACCGGCATACTGTTATGGAGGAGGAAG
>JASFLF010000511.1:0-3800 GCA_050118235.1 Gammaproteobacteria bacterium
ATAAGGCGTAATTTTGTTTTTCATAACCGAACAAACCCGCCATGCCGCAGCAACCGGAGGGTATGCTTTGAATGTTCGCCTGTGGCAGGGTTTGCAATGCGGTGACACAGTGTTCGATGTTGCATAATGATTTCTGATGACAGTGGACGTGCAGCGCGATGTTTACGGTTTGATCCTTAAATGATACCCCCGGGCAAAACGATTGGTGATGTTCGCTGACAAATTCTTCGAATAACACAAATTGTTTTTGATGGGTTTCCAGGAACGCCATCCGGGAATCTGACAACGGTAACGCCGATGCTTCATCTCGGTAGGTCAATAGTTCCGACGGTTCCAGGCCGAGTATATAGGTGTCTTGCGTTACTGTTGTTTGCAACCAATTCAGTGCGATCGCCATTCTGGCTTGCGCTTGATCTAACAATCCCAGGCTGATACTGAGTCGCGGAGAGGCGAAACATGGGGATAAAGTGATATTAAAACCCCAACGTTCCAACAATTCAACGGCACTGCGCCCCAACGCCGGGTCGTAATATTCCGTGAACATATCGTTAAATAGTATGATTTTGCCGGCACGTCCCGCATTGGGATGTCTAGTGTGAGTGTTGAACCAGTGACTGAATCGTCTTGCCGCCCATTTGGGTAGTGGCCGTTCCGCGCTGAATCCCAGCAGTGATTTGACAACAGGCAGGCGGGTGAACGCATTGCTCAGGGCCGAAAAACCGCTGCCCGCACGGCTGATGGCAGGCAATTGCGATAATACGATACTGCGAAGTGGAGTGCCGTTGAGTTTGTGCGTTTGGAACATACATTCGGCTTTAAGCCGCGCCATGTCCACGTTCGCCGGACACTCCGAGCGACAGCCTTTGCAGCTTAAACAATATTGTAATGAATGATTGATCACCTTTAGCGCGTTTCCATTCAATCCCTGCTGCTGTTGCAGCGCTTGACGTAAGGTGTTCGCCCGCCCGCGGGTAGAGTGCAGCTCTTCGCGGGTGGCCATATAAGAGGGGCACATGGTGCCGTTACCGGCCAGCTTGCGGCATGCTCCAGCGCCGTTGCATTGTTGCGCAGCTGCCAGCAGTCCATTGGGCCCCCAATTAAAACCGGTGGTTGTAGTGGTTATGGTCGTGGATTGATAACGCAGGTTGCGGTCGATGGGTTCGGGGTGCACTATTTTGTGCGGATTTAACAACTGGTCCGGATCGAAACACGATTTTATACTCTGTAGCGCTTGCACAATGTCTGGGCCGAAAAACCGCTCTATATAAGCGCTGCGCACAATGCCATCACCGTGTTTGGCGGACATGGTACCGTTATACTGTATTAGCAGCTGCGCCACTTCATCGGCCAGGATCAAAAAAGTTTGCCGGTCATGATGTTGATTTAAATCCAGAAGCGGCCGCAAGTGGATGAGTCCCATGGAAACCGAGCCGTAATAAATGCAAGTGACACCATGTTGTTGCATAAGGGATTGCACGTGACGGACAAATTCCGGAAGATGTTTTACCGGCACCGCGCTGTCTTCGATAAACGACACTGCTTTTTTAGAGCTTTGCATTCCCATGAGTAGTCCCAACGCCGCACGGCGCATAGACCAAACTTGCGTTACTTTGTCGCCCGTAATGATGTTGTAAGTGTATCCCAGTTGTTGTGCCTTGAACTGGCTGATGAGACGCTGAACGCTCTCTTTGAGTTCATGTGCGTTTTCGCCGTAGAACTCGATCAGTAATACGGCTTTTGGGGCACCCTCGATCCAAAAACGATTTTTCGCCTGCTCGGAATTGTGTAAGGTCAGATTCAATAAATGTTCGTCCAACAACTCCACGGCACACGCGCCTTGGCGCAAAGCCGGTGTTACCGCGTGCAGTGCTTCATCGATGGTGTGAAAATGCGCGCCTATTGCTACAGAATATTTCGGCACCGGAACCAGTTTCACTTTTGCCTGGGTAATAATTCCCAGTGTGCCTTCGCTGCCGCACAATAACGCCGACAGATTGAACGGCGGCCCTTGGGGACTCCACGGCCGCATGGCGGCCAATTCATGCAGTGCATACCCGGCGTTGCAGATCAGATTCCGTTTGTCGGGGTAGCGTGTTACGATTTCAGTGCGGTGTTTCTCGATAATCGAATGAACACAGCGGTAAATAGCGCCTTGTGCAGTGGGTAAAGTCAGTGTGTCGGCAAAGGCGTTATCATCCAACGCTTTGGTGTGTAACAAGTCACCGCTCAGTAACGCCGTTGCCGTTTCCAGCACATGGTCGCGGGTCGATCCGTACACCGGAGCATGCGCGCCCCAGGCATTGTTGCCTATAATTCCGGATATGGTACAGCGGTTTAAGGTGGAGGGATCGGGAGCGAATTTAAGACCCAGGGGTTTGACGTGTTGATTTAAACTGTCGAGAATGACACCGGGCTCCACTAGTGCGGTTCGTTGTTCTCTATCGACGGCGATGATATTGGTCATGTGGCGCGACACATCCACAATCATCGCTTCGCCCACCACTTGTCCGGCCAGGCTGGTGCCACCGGCGCGGGGGATTAGCGCGATGTGGTATTGCCGGGCAAACTCCAACAATCGCACACAATCCGAGCGGTCTGCCGGTCTTGCAACGGCCAGCGGTTGTCGCTGGTAGATGGATGCGTCGCTGGCATACAATAACCGATCCGCCTCATTTAAGCTTACATCGCCCTTGAGACAGTGGTTCAATTCCGCGAGTTTTGTTTTGATGGTATCGGTTAAGACCATGACCGGGTGCCGTGTCAGGAAAGTTGCCAATGATTAGCCCGCATTTCTCACCAGACTGAGGGAGCAGGCGCAGGATTACGTCCTGTGCTCCATAAACGGGTACATTCCTGTACCATTGCTCGAATTCGTAGGCGCGGCTCTGGAGCGAAAAGCGTAGCTGTAGCTACGGTTTGGCCGCTTTCGCACATCCTTGTGCTTCGCGGCATAAGTACTTCCTTACAAAAGTGAAGAGCAAGCCTACGGATACGAAGACAAGCCTGAACAGCGATAGGCATGATCGAATAACACTCCGTTTCTTTGTATTTTAACCTTTGCTCTGCCATGGCAATTTCTAGGGAAATTTACCGCCGCCCGGATGAAAAACGCGGATTAGATTGTAAAGCGGTTTTCCTTTTATAACCACACAGGCTAGTGAACGGGCAAAAGAATTCGCAGGCATAGGCGTACACAACGTAGTGGAAACGCAGAAACGCGCAAGCGGGTTACACAGTTCCTGAAATGAAAGAATTGTTGATTTGTTGACTATCGCTGGCCACGCAATTGCGGCCCTGATGTTTGGCTTGATATAGGGCGTTGTCCGCCGCGTTGACCAGTTGTTGTAAAGTCAACGGTGTGTCGCTGTTGGTGGTGGCGACGCCCAAACTCACCGTGAGTTGTTGAGCTATTTCCGAGGATTCATGGGGCAGGTTTAAATTCCAAATGGCCATGCGGAGGTTTTCCGCCCGTTCAACGGCCGCTTCTTTTTCCAATAGGGGTAGTATGATGGCGAATTCCTCGCCCCCGTAACGGGCGACTAGTTCACCGGCGCGTTGAAAGCCGCTTTCTATGGATTTGGCCACTTTCTGCAGGCATTTGTCTCCCGCCAAATGGCCATAAGTATCATTATAGTTTTTGAAATAGTCGATGTCGCAAATAATCAAGGAGAGCGGTTTTTTATTACGTTTGGCGCGGCGAACTTCCTGCGTTAATACTTCGTCAAACACACGACGATTGGCGATGCCGGTGAGTGCGTCTTCTCTTGCGAGTTGCTCGAGTTTGCGGTTTGCCTGCGCCA
>JASFLF010000512.1:0-3789 GCA_050118235.1 Gammaproteobacteria bacterium
TACGCAATATATGAGCATTTGAGAAGACGGCGCACCAAGAGTAGGCCCTTTAAGGGACGCAGAGATTGGAAAAATAGACCGTTTATGGATGGGCACTAGTTAGCTGTTGAAGCGCGAGAATTCTTATACTACGAAACTTTGATTCAATCAGATTGCTCTTAACTGATGGAATGGCGCAAAAAACAAATTCAGAGATTGCCTAGTTTAATTGTCTGATTATTGATTTTCTGGCTGCTTTGCGAATGTGACTGAATCTTGTCGTAATAGCCAACAAAATAACCGCAACGAAATAAAACCTCGATACTTATCACTGATTCCCCCACATACCAACAAAGGCGATTTAGAGCGGCTTGGTTCTTACTATGCCCAATAATGGACATACACAGATTTGCCAGACTATCGCTACGGCCATAATCGTTATTGTTGATAATTATACTTTTTATCCGATGATTCACTATTCTAATTTTACTTTAATTCCCTGATAAATTAGACACCACAAAGTACGTAAAAGAAACGAATAAAAAAGCATTTGTTGACTCATATCAAATAATATCTCAGAGACTGAGGCACGTGATAGGCTCCTTTGGGAATAATTGTAGATGGCTACATATCGTTAAGATCACTATCTATTACAGCCAATGCTCGCAAATCTTTTAGCCC
Source organism: Gammaproteobacteria bacterium (assembly GCA_050118235.1). Taxonomy (GTDB): domain Bacteria; phylum Pseudomonadota; class Gammaproteobacteria; order SZUA-152; family SZUA-152; genus JAJDNG01. The sequence goes on from JASFLF010000512.1 coordinate 661, forward strand.
TACGTTGTACCATTTCATAATATTCTAATGAAAATCTGTTGCACCCAATACTCGCCGTCTAAGTCATGAATGCCGGCTCCGAATCCGGCAACAGACATTCCGAGCCCGAATCCGTAAGCCAGCTACGCAGCGATTCCGGACTATTATGGTTTGGATTTACTGAACGCTTGAAACATCGTAAAGAGGGCATTTGATTTTAATGAAAGACTATTAAGCAGAATTTGTAGCTACCACCCTACTCGGTAGTATCGTTGTGCATTTGCAACCGACTAAATTATACAATAATGCAAGCTTGTTCCGGTACGTAAAGTTAATCTTTATGAATAGCTTGAGAGATAATCACTAACCAATTGCGGCCATTCGTATATTCATTAATTAGTGACCGCTGTTTGATATAAAGCTATCGTTAACAATAATGAGTCGGCGAAGCAACCACCATGATTATGCGGCGGCAGAAAGCTTCTTTGTATCCTTCGAGAAGTGTGCAACGAAAATAATATATACCACACGGGAAGATGCAAAGTGGTAGATATTCTTTTTTTAACGAAATGTTCTATAATTCAGTAAAGCGGCATAGTTACATACGTGGCATGTATTCCACCAAGCTTTAAGAAGATTTTAATTCGAAGCAGGAAAACGTCTAGCGAATGCCGGGAAGTCTATTCCGTCTATTGGGAGTCTATATACTATTTGCTCTGTAGTTAATAAATGGCAAAGATAATGCGCGCAAAAATATTCTTCACCTCATGGCTTGGTCTTCAAAGTCTTCTGTATATCGCAACAGCGCAAGCTGATTCACCGCCTACTGCCAATCCTGGAAAAGATCTTATTGGCGTTATTAATCGAACGATAACACTAGATGGATCTGCATCATCAGATCCTGATGGTGACTCCATTACCTATCTATGGACAATTGTTTCTGCTCCAGAAAATAATGCAGCAACACTCACAGCCGGTGATATAGCGAAGCCTAGTATTATTCCTACGATTGAAGGCACTTATACTTTTAGTCTTCAAGTGAGTGATGGTGACTTATCGAGTAGTGATCAAGTGTCTGTTTATGTAAAAGTTCCTACAAATGTAGGTGTACTATTGGATGGCAATCCGGACAGTCCTGCCGTTGATTCCGTCGAGTTCCGTGTTGGTGAACCGGTAGAGGATGCAGCGATTGTCGATGGATTTATTACAAATCGGTTGTATGTTGTTTTTAATTTGGAGACTGCGACTGTTGAATCACTCAATGCGGCTTTAGAATCGGTTGGGGCACGTATGACAACTTCGCTTAAAGGACTTCCAATGATGGACATTGCGATACCTCCTGTGTCCAGTGTCCATGAAGCAGAATTAATTGTTCAAAAACTATTAGATACAGGGTTGTTTTATTACGCTGCGCCTCTATTTTACGCGGACCCAACAACATCCGTCGAATCAAAAAGTGTCAACGAGCAGTAATTCACGCACCTTGTCTCCCTTAAACTAACTCGGCTGTTATCCCAGCAATATTATCCTCATTGGCGTAAAAACGTGGGGCAATCAGGTAGGGTGAGCACGTTGTCTGCGCCCACATCTAACATAATTTCCAAACCTTGAGGTTATAAAAACAAATTCATAAGTTGTTGTAAATTACCAGCTATTATAAAAACGTAATCTTATAGCAATGGATTACGAGTCCGTGGGCACAAAAAAACGTGCCCACCCTACAAATTAAATAAAGTCCATTGCCAAATGCCCGCTTTCAGTATATTTCAGTAATTCCCAATATTCCTACAAACGATCGGTATACCCCCTTTCCTGACGTTCAAAAACTGAACAACCGCTACCAGTCCGATAACCCATTTTTATTATCGAAATCTGAACGCCAGCAACGCCGCGTTTACGAACCTTGGTGGTTTAGACTTGTCACTTGATCGTCCGACCATGAATCGGCTGATTAACGCTAGGGAAAATATCAATAAGCCGACGTTGCTGCACTCTGCTAATGGAACAGTTAGATAGCCGAGACCCATGGTCGTTGTTAATTTTTACACCAACCGCAACTGCTCTAAAGAAGCAAAACCATTTTTTCCGCTTATGTCAGGATTGATGCTCAATTCAAGAATAGTAACCGCTGGAAGCTCTACTTGGTAATCTTCCGTCTCACTGGTTGCACCTTGAGGACTGAAATTCCACCACTGTCGTACAATTTCCTGATATGTTTGCCCGCCGTCTGGAGACCAACGCAAAACATACTCTTGTGTACGTTCAATTTTTGATTCTTCGAAATTCAGCCTGATCCGTTGGAGCCTTTGAGGGTAGTTGAAGAGAAGCCTAATCGTCTGTTTCAGGACCAGAGGCACGCCACCCCGAATCCCTACCAGGCAATAGCGCGGACTCAATTGGATATCTATCCTCCTCTGAGGTAATTTCAACCGCCTCAAGCTTCTCCAGATCTAACCAATTTTGTTCAGAAGATACGTTTAGTTGCGGAACTGGACTAATCGATTTTTTGCGCATCAGAATGCCTTCTAAATTAAAATAAATATAAGTAGTACCTTGAACGACAATTCATGAGCGGCATGTTTTCCTTGGGCCATTTTTGTGTACGCGTAACCCTTTCACAAAAACGGCCCAAGGAAACGCTCGGTGTAATTGCCAAGCGCTATTCTGGATTGTGACACACAGCCTCCAGGTTATGCCCGTTAATATCGATAACAAACGCACCGTAGTAGTGAGGATGGTATTCCACCCGTAAACCTGGTTTTCCGTTGTCTGTAGCACCTGCTTCTATTGCCGCATTATAGAATTCTTCTACTTGGGATCTGTTTTCGGCGGAAAAAGCGAGATGCATTGGCGTTTGAGCGTCACTGTGGGAACCAAACCAGAATTCTGGTTTTCCATCCCGACCGAACCCGGCCCAGCCTTCATACTCCATGATCTTCTCGATTCGTAGAGGAGCAAGGGCTTTAGAGTAAAACTCTAAACTGGTTAAGTAATCTATAACGGCCAATCCAATGTGATCAATTATCATGAGTCCTCCTTTTCTTGTTCGCCTAACGAGGCTGTAGAAAAAACCTATTTAAGTAAGCCGCCAATTTAATTTGCGTTCTAACAAAACTTTCGCTAATTTTAAACGAAAAAGGTAGCATACTA
>JASFLF010000513.1:0-3783 GCA_050118235.1 Gammaproteobacteria bacterium
TAAATCAATTTTGATTGCTGTTTTTTCTTTATTTGTCAGTCTCCCGGTCACCGGATTCAGCGCTCAATTGGTGCCCGATCCCCCCGCCATCGACGCTGACGGATACCTCTTACTGGATTACCACAGCGGCCAAGTGCTGGCCGAACGCAATGCCGATCAGCGCATGGAACCGGCCAGCCTGACTAAAATGATGGTGTCTTACATCGTGGCGGAAGAATTGAAATTAGGCTCGCTGACCTTAAAGGACGAAGTCACCGTCAGTGAAAAAGCCTGGCGCATGACCGGCTCACGCATGTTTATCGAAGTTGGCGATAAAGTCTCTATAGACAATCTACTCAAAGGCATGATCGTGCAATCGGGCAATGATGCGACTATTGCCTTAGCTGAACACATCGCCGGCAGTGAACAATCTTTTGTGGCCTTAATGAACCAACACGCGCAACGCCTGGGCATGAATGATACCCACTTTGTTAACGCCACCGGTTTACCCCATCCCGAACACTATTCCACCCCGCGGGATTTGGCCACGTTGGGAAAAGCGTTAATCCGCGACTTTCCCGAAGAATATAACTTGTATTCCATGAAGTCTTTTAAATACAACAAAATAAACCAAAATAATCGCAATACCTTGTTATGGAAAAACGAGGCGGTGGACGGCATTAAAACCGGCCATACCGAATCGGCAGGATATTGTCTGGTGGCCTCCGCGCTGCAAGACAATATGCGACTCATCTCTGTCGTTTTAGGCACCAAAAGCAAAAAAGCCCGCTCCACGGAGAGCAACAAACTACTCAACTATGGCTTCCGGTTCTATGAAACCCATAAGTTGTACGGTGCCAACCAACCGCTCACCAATGCCAGGATTTGGAAAGGGGATAGTGAAGAGTTGCCGCTGGGGCTAAATGAAGACTTATACATTACTATCCCCAAAGGCCAGTATAAAAACCTGGATGCCAGCATGAGCATTAATGCCGAAATCATCGCTCCAGCGGAAAAAGGCCGCACCTACGGGACCGTCAATATCATGCTGGGCGATAAAAACTACGCCGTGCGCAAATTAGTCGCCTTAGCCGATGTGGGACCGGGAACGTTTTGGCGTACAATAGTGGATTCCATCAAACTAGCCATTAATTAGTTAGAGGCTCGAGGGGGCGAGGGGCGAGGAACGAGGTACGAGGTAAAAGGTACGAGGTAAAAGGTTAAAGGTAAAAGGTAAAAGGGGAAAGCCTTTAACCTCGTACCTTTAACCTTTAACCTCGTACCTCTTACCTTGTTTTTGATAAGATACCGAACTTTTTCAACTAAATTGAGTTTCGATGACATGTCCACAGTGTATTTAAACGGTGATTTTTTGCCCGAAGAAGACGCGTGCGTCTCCGTATTGGACCGGGGGTTTATTTTCGGTGACGGCGTATATGAAGTCATTCCCGCGTATGGCCAACGACCGTTTCGCCTGCAAGGCCATCTGGAGCGGTTGCAAAACAGCCTGGACGGAATACGCATCAGCAATCCTCACAGCCATGACGAATGGCAATATCTTATCCAAAAAATCATTGACGCCAATGAAGGCGAAGACCAATCGGTGTATTTGCAAATCACCCGCGGTGCGGCGAAACGCGATCACGCTTTTCCCAGCAACTCCACGCCAACGGTTTTGATCATGAGCAGCCCTTTGAGCGGCGCCAAGGCCGAACAGCTGAACTCCGGCGTTGCCGCGATCACCACTGAGGATATTCGCTGGATCTACTGCCATATCAAAGCCATCTGCCTGCTCCCTAACGTGTTGTTGCGGCAAAAAGCCGTTGACGCCCAATCCGCCGAAGCCATTTTGATACGCGATGGCCTGGCGACCGAAGGCGCCGCCAGCAATCTATTCATAGTGCACGACGGCATTATCCGCACGCCGCCCAAAGGCCCGCTGCTGTTACCGGGCATAACCCGCGACCTGGTGCTTGAATTAGCCGAAGAAAACCATATACCGTATGAAGAAGCCAATATTTTAGAGGCCGATTTGACACGGGCCGATGAAATCTGGCTCACCAGTTCCACCAAAGAAATACTGGCAGTGACTCAATTAAACGGCCAAACGGTGGGCAACGGCAATCCCGGCCCCTTGTGGGAAAGAATGTATGGCCTGTATCAGCAGTACAAACAACGCTTGCGCGAAGGCAAAGTGTAAACCTACAGACTCCAACACCATGCAAAAAGACCAAAACTCTCAAAACCAAGACACTCAAAGTCAAAATACAGAAACCTATATGGAATTCCCCTGCCAGTTCCCTATTAAAGCCATGGGCTTGGCCAGTGGAGAATTGCATCTACACGTATTCAATATCGTCAAGCGCCACGCCCCGGACACCGACCACGATGCGCTCACCCAACGGGCCAGTAAAAACGGCAAGTACATTTCCGTGACCGTCACCATTGAAGCTACCAGCCGCGAACAACTGGACGCCATTTATCAGGATCTCACCGCCAGCGAACAAATTATGATGGCGCTGTAAGATTGCGCCTCATCTACCTCAAATGTCTCAGCCCGCCCCCATCGTCCGTCATCTCGGTCGAAAAGAATACCAGGAAGTCTGGCAAGCCATGCGGACGTTCACCGACGAACGCACCGCGCAAAGCCCTGACGAAATCTGGATAGTAGAACACGAGCCCGTTTTTACTTTGGGATTGAACGGTAAACCAGAGCATGTGTTGAATCCTGGCGAAATCCCTGTAGTGGAATGCGACCGGGGAGGTCAAGTGACTTACCACGGACCCGGGCAAATAGTGGTGTATTTTCTCCTGGATTTACGCCGCCGCAATCTTGGCATTAAACACTTAGTGCATTTGTTGGAACAAGCGGTGATTGATCTACTGCAGCAATACGCTATTGTCGCTAAGCGCAAGGACAAAGCGCCGGGTGTCTATGTTGATGGTGAAAAAATCGCGGCCCTGGGTCTGCGGGTACGCAAGGGCTGCAGCTATCACGGTCTGAGTTTCAATGTGGACATGGATTTGGAACCTTTCAACCGCATAAATCCTTGCGGTTACGCGGGCTTGAAAACCACGCAATTAAAAGACCTTGGCTGCGACCTATCGTACGATCAGGTGATCGAGGATTTATTGGGCCACTTGCAAATATTATTATCCGCTCGCTCCACGCCCCGGTAGAAGCGATGCGCCAAGATGAAATTCACCACGAAGGCACGAAGGACACCAAGAAGATCCGTAATGTTCTTTGCATCCCTACCCTCTGACCCGCGTTCCTACAAAACAACCCATTAAGGTATAATGGTCGCTTTTCGTAAATCGGCAAAATTATGAGCAAATTCAAATCCACACCTTCCGCAAAACAATCCATAGAAAAAGGCGTGCCCATGCGTGGCGCTGAAAAAGTCGCGCGCATCCCCATCAAAATCGAGCCCACCGTCAATCCCCAGCGCAAGCCCAAGTGGATTCGCGCCAAAGCGCCCACCGGCCCCAATGTCATGCGCATTAAAAACCTGCTGCGCCAACATAACTTGCATACGGTATGTGAAGAAGCTTCTTGCCCCAACTTGGGTGAGTGTTTCAGCCACGGCACCGCCACCTTCATGATCATGGGAGAGATTTGCACCCGGCGTTGCCCGTTTTGCGACGTGGCCCATGGCCGGCCCCAACCGCTGGACCCCAACGAACCTGAACACCTGGCACACACCATTAAAATCCTCGACTTGACATACGTGGTCATCACCTCGGTGGATCGGGACGATTTGCGTGACGGCGGCGCGGAGCACTTCGTGCGTTGCATCCAGG
>JASFLF010000514.1:0-3776 GCA_050118235.1 Gammaproteobacteria bacterium
ATAAAGTGGAAGACGGGTACGTCATACATACACCCAAGGGACAGTATCATGCCAAAGCCATCTTGTTGGCCATAGGCCGTCGCGGTTCACCGCGCAAGCTGGGAGTGCCGGGCGAAGAAGAGCAAAAAGTGGTGTATAAACTGGATGATGCCGCGCAATACCGCAACCAACGGGTATTAGTCGTGGGCGGAGGCAACAGCGCCCTGGAAGCGGCGTTACAAATCGCCGATGAACCTGGTACCACGGTGACCTTGTCGTATCGTGGCAGTGCGTTTCAAAAAGCCAATCCCAAAAATGTTGTAAAAGTGGACGAAGCGACCAAAGCGGGTCATATGCAAGTGTTGTTGAACTCCAACGTACTGCATATCGACCCCAAATCCGTAGTAATTAAGCAAAAAGACAAGGAATTTGAACTGGGCAACGACGCGGTCATCGTTTGTGCCGGCGGCATACTACCGACCCCATTGTTAAAACAATTGGGTATACAGATAGAAACTAAATTTGGGACGATGTAAATATTCGTGTTTTGTTTATGGCGCACTTACGAACAAAACACCCATTAAGACGTTAATTAAAATAGTGATTAAAGCACTGGTTAAAACGCTGAATCATGCGGCTGGTTACCGCGCATCCAGCGGAATACCAGAAATCCCATAAACAAACCTAAAATCAGTAATGCCACGGGCGTCAAATAATCTTTGGCTTTGCTCATCAGTGAATCGCCCGTATCGTTCGGCGTACCGATGGATGGCGAGTTGGAAAGTGCGGGCAAACCCTGCGCATCAAGAGACCGCGCCGCGTTTGGAGTATTGTGCAGCTGAGCTGCCGAGGTTGCCTGCATATCGGCAATATCTCGTGGTGCTCCTGATTCGATTTCCACACCCCCACCGGCCTTAATCTGCCGCAGGCGTTTTGCTGCGCCTTTGGTGCCCGCGGAACGCGCTTTTGCATACCAGCGTTTGGCTACATCAACATCCTGCTGAACACCCCATCCGTTCTCGAACATATGCCCCAGACCTAGCATCGCTTCACCGTTGCCGTCGACAGACTGTTCCAAATACCAGCTTAACAATATGGAATGTGGCCTGTCGATAACGTTGTTACGGGTTGATGAAATGGCATTTAGCAATAATGTCGCCACCGGCTGCATTTTATCCTTGGCTTTATTGAGCCATATACCGGCTTGGGGAATACTTTGCTGGGTTCCGATACCGTAGAGATATGCCAGCCCTAATCGATACTGGGCGTCAGGATACCCTTGCGCCGCGGATGCCGAATACCATTTAAACGCTTCTTCCGCGCTTTCCTCCACTTGATTGCCGGTCTCATACATTCGGCCCAGTTCATATCCTGCTTTCGGGTCGCCATCTTGAGCGCGCCGACGTATCGCCGAATAAGTGTCTTCTGCCGGTCCCAGTGCTTGGGGATTGGTTTTCAAGAAATCCGGTACTTGGTTTTTCACGGTACCGGCTTTGGCCGCCGAACCGGACACTGTTCCGGCAAAGCGCGGTTTTTCTGCTTCGTTTCGGCGTGCTCTTTCGATCTTCTGCAATTCCAGACGCAGTGTCTCTTGGGCGTTAATCTGCCCTTTCTCGAACGCTCGCAGGGTTTTCGTGATGAGTTTTTTTGGGTCAATGTCTTTTTCCACATCATGAGCAATCACTTCGTCCTGCAGCAGGATGGCCAGTTCATTGCCGGATTTCGCCGCCTCCCGGATCCACTTATTGCCCTTGATGGTACTTTGTTCAGCGCCTTTTCCCAGGTGATATAACATGCCTAACTTCAATTGTGACACTTGATGCCCTTGCTGCGCTGCCCGGCTATACCATTTCACCGCCTCTTTCATATCGATGTTGACCCCAAATCCGGTTTCGTAAATAGAACCCAGGTTGTATTGCGCATCTTTGTCACCTTGTTCCGCCATTTCCAAATACCACACAACGGCCGCGGGTAAATTTTCTGTCCGGGGCTCATTCGCGGCGAGCATCACCGCACCGACATCATTGTCTACGGATTGGGAATATGTGGGTAAGGATATTAAAACGCCTGCAATTACAATGAGATTGCGTACAATTTGTGAGTAAAAGTGGAGCAACATTTATATAGCAACGTCCAATGGTATTAGAAAATTTCAAGCGGCTCGATAAAAAAAATGGTCACAGAGTTGAAATTCCCTTTACGATATAACCTTCCTAGTGCCGACAGTAGATATTACAATATCTCAGATCGTGATTTCACATAATTAACGAGATTTTATCGAATAATGATTACAATTCGCTCAGAAATGTCCGCAAATCCGCCCACAATTGCAAAAATACAATTCCTGAAGCACTTTTTCGCTTTCGTTTGCCTGACAATACTTACTTTTCAGGTTAGTGCAGCACAAGAAACCGACAATGTGGAAATCGCGTCCGGTGTGAAATTATACGATGGCTGGACGGAACTCATGTATGCCGCATGGAAAGGCAACCAGGACGCAATCAAACCCCTATTGGAAAAACCCCACAAAATCAATGCCCAAGGTGAAGACGGCCGGACCGCACTCAGTTATGCAGCCTGGCGCGGCCATGCCAGCGTAATTCGGCTGCTATTAAAAGAAGGCGCTGATATCAATCACGCCGATGCCAGCGGATTTACGCCACTCATTCTAGCGGCCAAAAACGGCCGGCTGGCCGCCGTGGATGAACTGGTCGTACGGGGAGCCAGTCTTAACTCCACCGACAAAGACGGTCGCACGGCGCTGATTTGGGCGACGCGCATGGGATATGGCGATGTGGCATCGTATTTGGCGGAAAAAGGCGCCAACGCCAACATCCAGGACAAAACCAGTATGACCGCATTGACCACGGCCGCCCGGTTTGGCTATGAAAAAATCGCATTAAAACTGATATTTTCCGGCGCCAATCCCAATACCACCGATGGGTATGGACGCTCGGCATTGTGGTTTGCCGCCGACAACGGCGCCACCGACATGGTCCAGCTGCTGCTCAAACAAAATGCTAACGTGAACGTGCGCGACAGCAACAAACAAACACCATTGATGCGCGCTGCGCGAAACGGTCATCACGAAGTGGTAAAAATGCTACTGTTAAAAGGCGCAAACGTGAACCTGCAATCCGACAACGGCAATACCGCGCTGATATTTGCCGCAGTAGGGGGCCATAACGACATCGCTAAAACATTGCTGGAAACCAGGGCCGACGTAAACATCATCAACGAATCCCATAACACCGCGTTAATGATTGCCTCGGAACTCGGTGATGTCGACACCATCAACACGTTGTTGAACTACGGTGCTACTACCACACAAGTGAACAAACTGGGCAACACCGCCTACTCTGTTGCGAAAAACGAAGGACATAAAAATGCGGTTGAAATTCTCAATGAGTTTGAGAAGGGGCAATTGGGATTGTTGAAGCAGTTTTTGGAATAAAAATAACTCAAGCTTCGGAGTTCACATCGGCACCGGTTTAAACGATCAATTTTTATTTCACCACGAAGCACACGAAGAGCACGAAGATAAAAACAAACTTATTTTAAATATTCTCTTCGTGATCTTCGTGGTCAATATTGTTTTACCTATGCCGTTAGCAACTCCGAAATTTGATTGGCAAATATCTTCCCACAAAAAAGGGCTCCATTTGGAGCCCTTTTTAATTATATTTCATGTGGCGACTAAAATACGTAGGAATACATTAACTGCCAGTTGATCTGGCTGTGTGTCGATGTTACACCCTGACCACTTGTTGCCTCAACTTCAGGCGCATACACTAAAG
>JASFLF010000515.1:0-3775 GCA_050118235.1 Gammaproteobacteria bacterium
TCGTGCATCAGCCTTTGCGGCTTAATGGGTGTGGCATCGGAATAATACTTATCTTCGTCGTTAAGGGTAAAACTGGTTTTTTGTGTGGGGAAAGACGCTGTCACATTAATGGCTTTTAATTTGTTATTAGCTTGACATAGCTCCAACAAACGCTCAAAGGTGGACAGCACATCGCCGGTAACATGGTGTCTGGCCATAGGTGAGCGGGTTAAGTTCTCCTCCACCGAATCCACATGAACCAGTCGATCATTTAACAACGTTTTTTCGTCCCAGCCGCAACTAGCCCATTCGCTGAAGTTGGTTTCCACGGCAATCACTAAATCCACGTCGGGATTTTCCAACACCTGTCTAGCGCTCTCATGGCCGGCAAAACCCAGTACCCCGAAATTTCTAGGGTGATCCGCACGAATTAATCCTTTACCGTGCGGCGTCGTAATAATAGCCGCATTAAAAATATCGGCAATTTTTAAAATCGCACTGACCGCTTCACCGCATTCACCGCCCACCACGATGACGATCTTTCTTGCCGCAGTCACTTCGTCATAAAGCTCTTGTATAGCTTGCACATCGGTGGCCGAGGCGCGACGTAATAGTTTAGCTAAGTTGAAACTTTTACTCGGAAACTGCGCCGGCTGGGCGAGAACATCGCGCGGAATGCTTAAATGGACCGGACCCATAGGATTTTGATAAGCGGTCATAATAGCCGCTACCAATTTATGTGGTAATTGATCAACATGGGATACCAGTGAATTATATCGGGTGCAATATTGAAACATCCCGACGGTGTCGATTCCCGTACACGAAGACTCCTGAAACGCTCCTCTGCCAAACGTTGGCAAAGCCGTTTGGGCCGTAATAGCAAGTATAGGTACGTGGTTTTCGTAGGCATCCGCCAAACCGGTGATCAGATTGGTGGCGCCGGGACCGGTCGTGGCGCAACACACTCCCAGTTTGCCGGTTTGCTGCGCGTAGCCGTTCGCCATAAATACTGAACCGGTCTCGTGGCGGGACACCACGGGTCGTAAACCGCCCCTACGGGAGCTGCGTGCCATGGCGTTATACAGAGGTTCGATCGCGCCGCCAGGAATGCCGTAGATATATTCGACGCCAATTTGCTCGAGAATATGAGTGATCAAGTCGCCCGCTTGAAAAACTTGATCGTCCGTTTGTGGCTTAGCAGTAAGATCAGGAATGAATAGTGATGCTGCCATTGTTTTATCTCTTATAATTAAATGTGAAAAGGAACCGCCCCAATAAAGAAAAGAACTATATTGTTAAATTTTCCGACATTTTAAGGGAAAGTGTATGAATTTTCAGAAAAATTTTTGTATCAATAATGCTAAAGATTCGTAACGAGGAAAATATCTTATCGCCACATCAGAAAACATAGTTGCTTCATATTATAAAATTTGAATTAACTGATCAATATTTAACCAGTATCGATTTTGTATCAATTTAGTCAGTTCGTTAGAAAATTGGCAACACGACTGACTGTCTTCTGCCATGAATCCATATCTACTGCTGATTGATACCGCTAAGCGCTTCAAAATATTACTCATTAAAACTTGGCGTATACTTATGGTAACGGCGCCGCCACTCAATGGACTTAAAGACAACCATCATGGCATTCAACCTCAAAAACCGAAGCTTTCTCACCTTGCTGGACTTTACTCCCCAAGAGATCCACTACTTATTGGATTTGGCAAAAGAGCTAAAAGCCGCGAAATACGCCGGCACGGAACACCCGCGGTTAAAAGGCAAAAACATTGCGCTGATCTTTGAAAAGACTTCCACCCGCACCCGCTGTGCGTTTGAAGTGGCCGCTTATGACCAAGGCGCTAACGTGACCTATCTTGGCCCTACCGGCACGCAAATCGGCGTGAAAGAATCCATGAAAGACACCGCGCGGGTATTGGCCAGAATGTACGATGGCATCGAGTATCGTGGCTTTGCCCAACATTCACTGGAAGAATTAAGCCACTACGGTGTGCCGGTGTGGAATGGTCTCACCGATGATTACCATCCTACTCAGGTATTAGCGGATTTTTTAACCATGTTTGAGCATACCGGCAAACCGTTGCACGATGTTCGCTTTTGTTTTTTAGGCAACGGCCACAGCAACATGGGAGATTCGCTCATGATAGGCGCGGCCAAATTGGGCATGGATTTTCGCATGGCCTCACCGGCTGCGCTGCGCCCAGATGAAAAGCTGATAAGGCAATGTCAAGACATTGCCAAGCAATCCCATGCAACGATCTCCCTCACAGAGGATGTAACGTCGGCGGTGGATGGCGTGGACTTTTTGTACACCGATGTCTGGGTATCCATGGGGGAACCGGAGTCGGTATGGGAAGAACGCATTCGCCTATTAAATCCGTATCAAGTGAATAACCAAGCGATCACAATGACCCACAACCCGGCTGTCAAGTTCATGCACTGCCTGCCCGCCTTCCACAACCGCGACACTCAAGTGGGCGAACAAATCTACCAACAATACGGCCTGGAGGCGATGGAAGTCACCGAAGCGGTGTTCGAGTCCGAACACTCCATAGTATTCGATCAAGCTGAAAACCGCATGCACACCATCAAAGCCGTGCTGGTTGCCTCGTTAGGAGCTTAGCTCATGCGCGTCGTAATAGCCTTAGGCGGCAATGCCTTGCTGCGGCGCGGCGAACCGCTTACGGCGGACATTCAACGGGATAACATCAAAGTGGCGGCCGAGGCTCTGGCCCCAATCATTTGCGAACATTCGGTGGTGATTTCCCACGGCAACGGCCCCCAAGTTGGCTTGCTGGCATTGCAAGGCATCGCCTATAAAGCGGACGAGTTATATCCACTGGATATTCTGGATGCCGAAACCGAAGGCATGGTCGGTTATTTGATCGAGCAGGAATTGAACAATGTATTACCCAAGAAAATCCAATGCGCCGCCTTATTGACTCAGATTGAAGTGGATCCTAGCGATCCGGCATTTCAACACCCTTCCAAACCCATAGGCCCCATCTACAATCAAACGCAAGCCAAAAAGCTCGCCCAAACCCAGAACTGGACTATGGCGCCGGATGGTGAGCACTATCGCCGTGTGGTGCCCTCCCCCCGGCCGATTAGGATTTTCGAGCTACATGTAATCGAGTTACTGATCAAACAGAATGTCGTCGTCATTTGCGCCGGTGGCGGCGGAATTCCCATCGTATGCCGGCCTGACGGCAGCCTGGTGGGAGTGGAAGCCGTGATCGATAAAGACCTGGCCAGTTGTTTGTTAGCACACGAACTGAAAGCGGACGCTTTTCTGATGCTTACTGATGTGGATGCTGTTTATACTGGTTGGAACCAAACTAATGCCAGGGCATTAAAACAAATTGCACCTCACCACTTGCGTCAATACCAATTTGCCACCGGTTCCATGGCACCCAAAGTGGAAGCGGCGTGTGAATTCGTGGAGAACACCGGCGGTATTGCCGGTATCGGCAGATTGCAAGATGCCTCGGCCATTTTAAGAGGTGAAGCAGGCACCTTAATCACCGCCAACTGCACCGAAACCCAGTGGCACTCGTAGGAGCGTCCCTATGGGGCGCGAATTGCCTATTGAAAATCCCCGACGTCCTTGCGTTACATCAATGAACAAATCTCCCGCCTCGTTTCAAATGGTCACATCGCACCACCAAGCAAACAATTAATCATGCGCGAACCAATTCGAGTATTAGTGCTGGGCACCGGCCAGATGGGAACGGCCATTATTCGCCTGTTATTGCAAAAAACGGGACTGCAATTAGTT
>JASFLF010000516.1:0-3767 GCA_050118235.1 Gammaproteobacteria bacterium
TAGCTTTTTTGCCCCCGCAGTTATTAAAAACCGGCTGATGTTGTTAAATCCATTGGCATCGGCGATATATAAAGGCGTCTGCCGATTATGAGAAATTACGTTAACGTCGGCGCCGTTATCCACCAGTACTTCGACAATTTTTTCATCACCGGTGCTAACTGCCATCATGATCGCGGTCCAGCCCATGTGATTGCGGGCGTTAGGATTGGCGCCGGTTTGCAATAAGACTAACAAAGTGGCTAAATCTTTTTTCTCTGCGGCGTGCATCAACGGCGTCCAGCCCTCGTCGTTTTGTTCGTTTACAGCCGCGCCGTTGTTGGCTAAGAATTTGGCAATGCGGTCTTGTTTGTTTCTGACCGCCAAATGCAGTGCGGTATCCCCTAATGGATTTTTTAAGTTTGGATTAGCGTTCCACTGGATCAGCGATTCCACCATCGCAAAATCACCCATTTCTGAAGCAATCATCAGCGCGGTAAATCCACGTTTATTGTATACATTGGGCTCTACACCTGATTTAAGAAGCAAATTGACCGTAGTGAAAGATCCCGTCTTAACCGCATAGGTTAAAACGGTATCGCCTTGCTGGTTGGTGATATTGGTAATAACATCGCCTTTGGTCAACAAGCGGATAGCGTCCAGATGGCGTTTTTCAACCGCGATAAACAACGGTGTTACTCCCGTCTTATCCAATATATTCAACGAGGCCCGGCGTTTGGATAAAAATTCTATGGCTTCCCGATTGTTGTACATGGCGGCATAGTGCAATGCGGTGCGGCCTGTTTTGTCGCGAAAATTGACATTGGCGCCATAGTCCGCCAGAGGCTCGATCAGTTGCGGTTGGTTTTCGATCACGGCCGCGATTAGCGCGGTTTGTTTCAATGGATTGGTTTTGTCGGGTTGGGCGCCCGCACCCAGAAGGATTCTGGCGCATTCAGTATGACCTTGGGTAACGGCGTCCAGCAACGCAAATGATCCAGCCTTGTCGCTGATATCAACGATGGCATCCATTTCCAACAGCGCTTTGACCGTGTCACTATGGCCAAAATAAGCCGCTTCCATTAAGGCACTGCGATCATGTTTATCCAGGGAGTTGACCTCAGCGCCCAGTTTGAGCAAATCCCTGACACCGGCGGTGCGTCCTTCGCTGGCGGCCCAGCGGAGCAAGTCATTGATGTCTACCGGTTCTTTGTCTTTTTTGGGAGTCATGATATCCGGAGCTATGGTCGACAAGGAGTCGCCCAGACGCTGGGTGAGGCGTTTTTTAGCCAATTCCACATCTTGAGCCGCGGCTTGAGAGAACCATTTCTCCGCTTCCTCAAGATTACGGTCCACACCCCAGCCTTTTAAATACATCATGCCCAAATTGTACTGAGCTTGCGGGTGACCTTGTTCTGCGGCGCGTTGAAACCATTGAAAGGCTTTTTCGAGGTCTTTTTCCACCCCGGTACCCAGGCGATACATGACACCGAGACGGTATTGGGAGTCGGCGTGGCCTTTTTTCGCCAGCGTCTCCCAGCTTTCCAGAGCGTATTCATAATCGCGTTGTCTGGCGGCGTCCAAGGCCTCCTCGAACTGCTCTTTGTTCGCGGCGATTGACGGCCCGGCGGGTAACAAAAAACTATACAGAATTAAAAATAACAGGCTGATACGATTCATAATTCAATTATCAAACAAATAAGAATCACCATTATAAGCCGAACATCGTGGCAATCCTACCGGCGGGCATTCCCTTTCACTATTTTTCCAATTCCATAAATTTCTCGTAAAAGTTTGAAATAATTGATCAGACCGGGTGTTTAGTTTAAATTCCCCTGTTTTGTTGTTGAGCAGTGGTGTATTTTATGTTGGATTATTGCTGCGATGATAATCGACAAGACCATCCATTACATAAGCTGTGCCACAGGGGAAGAAGGGGAGTATATGAATCTCCACGAATATCAGGCTAAAAATCTGTTTAAACAATACGGCATTGCGGTGCCCCAGAGCCAGTTGATCACCACCGTGGAACAAGCCCGCCAAGCGGCATCGTCTCTAGGTGGCGACGGATGGGTGGTGAAAGCGCAAGTGCATAGCGGCGGTCGCGGAAAAGCCGGTGGTGTTAAACGCGTCGAGGGCTTAGCGCAATTGGAATCTGTCGTTCAAGACTTGATAGGAGCCAAGCTCGTAACCCGGCAAACCGGTGACAAAGGTTTGCCTATTCATTCATTGCTCATCGAAGCACTCAGTCCGTTCGAGCAAGAGTTATATTTAGGTGCGCTTATCGATCGCGCCAGCAAAAAAGTGGTGTTCATGGCCTCACCCGCCGGGGGCATGGATATCGAGGATGTTGCCAAAACCCAACCGGAAAAAATATTTACCGTGGCGGTGGACCCGGTGGTAGGGCTGATGCCGTTTCAATGCCGGCAAATCGGTTTCGCCATGCAATTGCCGCAACCCGCCATCACTAATCTTGCCAAAGTCATGATGAGCCTCTACCGGTTGTTTACCGAAAAAGATCTTAGCCTCATCGAAATCAATCCATTGGTCATGACCGGCGACAGCCAGTTTCTTGCCTTAGACGCAAAGATCAATGTCGATGACAATGCCTTGTACCGACAACCAGCGCTGGCGGAGTTGCGCGATCCCAGCCAGGAGGATGCGCGCGAACACCAGGCCCAGCAACTCGATCTCAACTATGTCACCTTAAGCGGTGACATTGGCTGTATGGTCAATGGGGCGGGCTTGGCCATGGCCACCATGGATATTATTAAGTTACACGGCGGTGAGCCGGCTAATTTTCTTGATGTGGGCGGCGGTATTACCGCCGACCGGGTGGTAGAAGCGTTCAAGCTCGTGGTGTCGGACAGTAATGTCAAAACGATATTAGTTAATATTTTCGGCGGCATCGTGCGGTGTGATTTGATCGCCGACGGGATTATTCAAGCCATGCGCGAGGTGTCGCTGAGTATCCCTGTAGTAGTACGTCTGCAAGGGACCAACGTGGAACAAGGTCTGCAATTGCTGGATGAAAGTGGATTGGCGGTCATTACTGCGGAAGATCTGACCGACGCGGCGATCAAAGCGGTGAAAGCGGCAAAAGAGGCAAAAGAGGCAGTTTGAGGGGAGTTATGAATGGCTATATTGATTGACAAAAATACCCGTGTCATCTGCCAGGGTTTTACCGGCAAACAAGGAACGTTTCACTCCCAACAAGCCATTGCTTATGGCACCAATTTTGTGGGTGGCGTCACCCCCGGAAAAGGGGGGCAAACCCACTTGGATCTACCGGTGTTCAATACGGTGAAGGACGCGGTGGCTGAAACCCAAGCCAATGCCAGTATGATATTTGTCCCCGCCGCTTTTGCGGCCGACAGTATTTTGGAAGCGGCCGAAGCCGGTATCCAGGTAATCGTCTGCATTACCGAAGGCATACCCGTGCTGGATATGGTACGGGTCAAAGCGGCGTTAAAAGGTTCGGGCTGTCATTTAATCGGTCCCAACTGTCCGGGGATTATTACGCCGGGAGTCTGCAAAATAGGCATCATGCCGGGTTCCATTCATTTGCCGGGGTCTATCGGAATTGTCTCCCGCTCAGGTACATTGACCTACGAGGCGGTGTATCAAACCACCCAAAACGGCCTGGGCCAGAGTACCTGTGTAGGCATAGGGGGCGATCCCATTCAAGGCACGTCGTTTATCGATTGTCTAGAGATGTTTGAAAACGATCGTCAAACCAAAGGTATCATTATGGTGGGTGAAATTGGCGGTACCGCTGAGGAAGAGGCCGC
>JASFLF010000517.1:0-3767 GCA_050118235.1 Gammaproteobacteria bacterium
ACCCGCTCGGGCATACTTGACGGTTTTTTTAGCCGTACTTTTTTTCACCGCATGTTTAGCCAGTACTTTATCCATCGATTCCAGACTGGATTGGGCGATATCGGTAAGCTGAATCTTGATATCGGCGACTTTGTCTTGCGGTATGTAGTTATACGCCACTTTGCGTTGCAACCGGGCATTGTCCGGCATTGTGATGTTGTGATCGATGGTACCAATCAAATCGCTGACATCCGTGCCGAGAATAGTGATCTTGTCGATATCGTTAGCGTTGGCGACATATGCGCGGGTGTTTAAATGAATCAAACCATCCGGTGACATGCTGATGGCGCCCACGCGAGACAATTCATCCGCAATGGTGCGCGCAGTAATATCCCCGCTGTAGCGTTTAACCAATGCGCTAAAACTGCTGCGCTCGCCTTCGAACGGCAGATCGGCGGGTTCCTTACTTGCTGCTTGAAATTCTTCATCTCTTACCCAACCGCTAATGACCCGCGCGGCACGATTGATACTTGATGCATCCAGGGCGTTTTCTTTTGGGGGCAGGGCTTCCAGCCGCGCCACTTCCTTGCGCGATAAACCGGTCAGGGTGGAGATGCGCGAGGAGGTTTGTTTTTTTCCGGGAATCGCAAAATCGTTTTTCCCCACTTCGAAATAAAGCTGTTTCGCCAAATCCGTAAACGCGGCATAGCTGATCCCGTGTCGTATCAACATTTTGATCAACGGCCGCAAAATGCTCGCCGTAGCCGCGAGCAGGGTTTGTGGAATGTCTTTCATACTCGTTCCTTTTTTCAATTACGGCGAAGCATAACACAAAAACCATTTGGTGGGCTTGTAATCCCATATAAATGGGAATAAACTCCCTTAAAAAATGGGAAGTAGTTCCCATGTATAGTTTTATAAACCACAACCCAACTGGAGTAAATCATGAAAAACATTAAGATAAACAAATGGATAAAAAGTCGGCTAGTGTTTGCTGTATTGCTTGGTTACCTCGGCGCATGCAGCACGACCACGGATGTGGTGGAAAAAAGCCTGGAGGAAGGCGATTTGGTTCCGGAACAAGCGCTGGCTGCTGTGGATTTCCTCAATGAATATAACCATCAGTTGCCTGCGCCCCGTGGCGAATTGGTCGATATCGACATCGCCTTCGAACGGCCTAATGTGTTGGCTACGGGAGACACCCTGCATGTTCAAGTCGGCATAGCCACTCGTCCGCCGGTTTTACAAGGTACTCAATTTCATGTGTTGATATACAATCCCAACACTTTGGAAGCGGCAAGCCAGGCGACGTTGCGGCAACTTGCGAACGCCATGCAGTCCATGGCCGCGCAACTGCCTAAGGGCTCGGCGTTGACCATTGATATGGTCAACAAGATCCCCGGGCTTGCGGATGACATCAAAAGTTTGGTTAACCACAAGGACGAGCCCGATCTGGTGCATTTTCTTCGCAGTTATGCCCGGGCGCCACTGAATGAGGGGAAACATCACTTTGTGCTGGTGCTCGCCGAGCAAGAGGAATTGTGGCATTCGGATAAGCAAAACCTGGTGGATATAGCCAATATATTTAGTGTGAAATCCACCATGTTGTCCGTTCTCAGTGTTGGCGACAGTCCACAAGTGGCGTTTTTACAGGCGTTGAGCAAAAAAGGCCAGGGAAGGTTCAATGTGATGACTGAGCGATTTGATACCAAGGTATGGTTTAAGGATGAACTCCGTTATGCCAACGCCGTAAAACTAAGAGACATCAAGTTGAGTATTAAAGGCCAACACGGCGTGACCATTAAAAACGTCAGCACACTCGAGGAGTATGACTCATCGAACAATGTCATCGACAAAACCATAGAGGAACTGATTCAAGGCAGGAGTTACGTAGTGTTGTCGGAGCTTGATGTGCCGGCAGTTCTCTCCGCCGCCGATAACGAAATAGTCGATGTTACCGTGGAGTATTTTGATCCCCTTAAAAAGCAATATCACACACTGCGAAAAGCGGGAACGGTCCGTTACGTGATGGATCGCAACCAAACCCTCAACCAGGACAACGACAAAGTAAAACGCTCCTTGTTAATCCTGAACACTCAGGCAGTGCTGCAGGACATCGTGCCGGTGATACGGCAAAAGCGATACTACCACGCCGTATCCATGTTGACCGAGCATCGCATAAAGTTAGATGAATACGCTCAAACGCATACTGACAAAGAGCTTTTGCGGGATGCGCAAATACTCAATGTGTATGCTGATCATCTTTACAATTATGACGAGAAATTTTTTCAGTCCATCAATATATGGCATGACTTGAGTTGGGATACGCGGCGCTATGCCGAGAACTTCCAGTAAAGTATGCAGTAACTCTGGCTGTAAATCCTGCTGCAGATTCAGAACGGTATTCCAATGAGTCTTTAGTGATGGAGCATAAGAAATCTTACAAATCCCCGCTTGGCGGGGATTTTCATTTCTAAAAAGCAATTACTTCCTCGGTCAGATTTGATCAAAATTCACTCAGTTTCAAGAAAGCAAAATCGTAAGTATCTGTATTTTAGTAGATATTTTCCCAGCCAGTTTCCTTGGTGAAAATTACATCTAAAAAAATAGTAATAACCATATTGACTGATAAGTAATTTGTTCTTAAAATCACAAATTATGGAAAATAAGAATGGTTATTTGGCAAAAGCGACCATAAGGATACTCAGACCGTTGATTAAAATGCTTATCCGTTTCAACGTTTCACATGGCGAATTCGCAGAGCTTGCCAAGCAAGCTTATATAGATGTCGCGTACCAGGACTTTTCCATCCCCAGTCGCAAAACGACCCATGCCAGGGTGGCGGTGTTGACCGGAATAAGCCGCAAAGAAGTCATGCGGCTATCAAAAATGGAGGAGCGTGACATTCCTTTTACCAAAGGATCGGTAAATCGCGCGTCGCGGGTGATTACCGGCTGGTTAAAAGATTCTGAATTTCTGGACGTACACAATACGCCCAAAATCTTGCCGTTAAGGGGTGGTAAAGCAAGTTTTGAGAAACTGGTCGCCCGTTACGGCGGCGATGTGACTATGGGTGCCATATTGGATGAGCTAGAACGCATTAAAGCTGTCACTAATCCTACACAAGACACTATTAAACTCGACAGTCAGGGTTACATTCCACAGCAGGATGCGGAAGAAAAAATCAATATCTTGTCGATGAGCACAGCAGATTTACTAGGAACGGCGGTACACAACCTGGATCACGAAAAAGATGAAGCGCGGTTTCAGCGCCAGGTGATATACCGCCATATTCCCGAAGGCGTGGCCAGGGAATTTAAACAATATAGCAATGAAAAATCACTTGAATTGTTACTTGAATACAACCGATGGCTGGATCAACACCCCAGGCGTACCGCGCCCGAGGCTGACGAACCCATCAAGCGAATCGGAGTAGGAATCTATTATTTCGAAAATGACTAATGACTAAATAATCGGGGAGGGTGTAAAAATGAAGGGTGGGCATTTCCTTAAAAAACTGTTCTTTGTTCTGTTAATTCTGCTGCAATTCAGCTGCTCCGGCGGCGGTGGCGGAGATGATGGTGGTGATGGTGATGTGGTTGGCACAGGTTTGGGCGGAACCGCGGCAGTTGGAAAACCAATCGCCCATGCACGTGTTGATCTAAGAGACGTCCGAGGTAATAGAAGAGATGTCACAACGGATGACCACGGCAAATTCAACTTTGACGTTTCAGATCTTACGCCTCCCTTTCTCTTGCGCGTAAATAGCGATGATGGCCGGCGCCTGT